>NZ_JACHTR010000025.1:0-22617 GCF_020135975.1 Campylobacter sp. W0014
CTAATTTTAATACACAAGTTGTGTCCATATCTAATAACACTCTAAGACAAAGTTCAAGGGCATTCCCATCAAACCAGCTAATATCAATCCCCACTTCTAAACGATGTTCTTGTTTTAATAGTATATATGCTTCTAAATCTTTTTTAACCAGATTTATATCATCACCACGAGCATATTTATCCATAGCAAGATGAAATTTTCTATCTTCTATAGAAAAAAGATAATTTTCTCTTCTTGGATCTTCTGGAGAAAGTTCTAAAAGCCATCTTTTACGTTCTTCAATTTCTTCTTCATTTTCTATTATTTCTTTAGTAAAATACGCTTCATCTTTACTAGTATCCCTTAGCATTTTCTATCCTTTGGGTTTTTGAAAAAGTGCTAATATTTCTTTTTCGTATTCAGTTTGTTTTAAAATTTCATAAAAATCTTTATCACGAAAAGTTCCAAGCTTTTGTATATCTACATTATGACTTGCAAATTCTATTAAAATATCTTTTATTGGATATTCTTCACCATCAAGGTCTAATCTATGCTTAAAATTATCTAAAAAAATAAGCAATGCAGGGGCTTTTACTCCAGTATGATATTCTATAATAGAATCTGCACGCAATAAATTATGCCTTAAAAGCTGTAAAAATCTTGATACCCTTCCCTTTATTTCATAAGCGAGCATTTTCTGAATTGGCGCTAAGTAATATCTTCCTACTATATTTAGATCATATGGTATATTTTTTAAATCTATTTTTAATCCATGTTTAAAAAGCAAATAAATAAGATCACTATGCACAAACATAACCAGTAGTTTTTTATCAGTCATCTCTTTAGGATAACGCTTTATTAACTCTTGAAAGAAAAAATCAAGTGTTTCATCATCTGCATGGCAAAATCTTCTATTAGGCATTCTATCAAGTCCAATATTTTCAAAAAATGCAGTATCGATTTTGCTATCAAGATTATCCAAGATAAACTCTAAAATATTTTTTATTTTTGTGCTAAATTTTTGTTTTAGCGCAACAGATAAACCAAATTCGTTTTCTTTAGTAATTACTACTTTATAGCCTAATGTCCTAAGAAATTTAGCATATTCTAGTCTATCAAAACGCAAACAAGTATGCATCACTTTATCACTAATAGGAATATGAAAGCCTTGAGATCTTGCATTTTTTACAAGAGCGCTAAAAAAATCTTCATCTGGCATTGCATTGCTTACTGTCCCTTTTGGTACATAAAAACAAAGCTGAGTGATATGTTGATACTGTTCATTTTGTAAAGGAAGTATCTTTTCTAAAATAATTTTAGCTTGTTTATAATCACGCGCCTTAACAAGTTTGCATAATAATTCATAGCTTGGATTATCCATATCAAATACTGCTTTATACCATGAAGGTGGATTGTTTTGCAAAGGGCAGTTGCTAAATATATTCTTTGATTGCTCTACTAGCTCACTTGGTAAATTCCATTCACTTAAATCGCAGTCAAAAGATTTTGCACCGTGAAACATAGAATTGATATTTTCAGCTTTTTTTGGTCTCCATTTAGATAAATCACTTTTAAAAGACTCACAATTACAAAACATATATTCAAAATCTTTCACATTTGTAACCTTCCACTTGCTTAAATCAGCATTAAAATCTTTTAATCCTGTAAAAAGTTGATTCATGTCTTTGATTTTACTCACATCCCAAGATTCTATCCCGCTAAAATCTTTTCTATTTGTGCGTAAGTGAATGATTTCCATAGAATAACTGGCAAAAAGTTGATTGAGGTTTTTTATGTAGCTTAGATCAATTTGCCCTAAAGAGACAGATTCCATCTCTACTAATATTTTTAGTTCAAAAAGATTAAATGGAATATAGCAAAGATTTGGATATTTTGCTTTAAATTTGCCTTTTTTATCATAAAAAGCACAATTACGCAAAGCAGATTCTACGTTTTTACCTTTTATAATATCTTCTAAAATCTTTCTTAGCTCATAAAGACTACTTTTTTTGAGTTCTTTCCTTACGCCCCCACTATAATCTTTATAGCCATCGTTATTATAATCAATATGAATAAATTCGCTAAATTCTATATGAATACCATCTCCTATATTTTTACCTTTGTTAGAATCTACTACAACTTTATCGATTAACTCATTTATAGCATCATCACATATTTTTAAAATGTCTTTGTCGATGCTTTTAATAGCGCCATTTTGTAATAAATTTAAAGCTTTTAAAACTTTAAAATTTTGTACAGCATCTATAAGCTCTTTAGGAGTTTTTCCTAAAATTATTGTAGTTTCTTGTGTTGAAACTTTATTTACATCTTTTTTTCTCCATTCTCTTTAGCCTTTTTCATAGCGTCGTTTAAAAGTTTGGAAAATTCATCCTGATATTTACCCAATAAATCAAAGTCAGTTTTTCCATCAATTTCACAATAAGAATCATCATATGCTGGTAAATTATATTTTTTTCTGATTTGCTCTGAAGTCATTGCTCCTGCATCTTTTAAAAGTTTTTTATTTCTAGATCCTTTTGCAATATCTAAAGGAGTGCTTAAGGAAACAAAATTTACATTGGCTCCTAGTTCAATTAAAAGCTTTGTAACCCTATAGGTTTCAGGTTCGCTTACAGCTTCAAATAAAAGGGTTTCATTGTATTCGCTTTTTGGATCAAGCAAGGTTTGCATATCTACATTAGCTCCTCCTTTAATAGCTAATTCTAATAATTCATAATTATTTTGCATTACCCAAAAATGCATAGGAGTCCAACCAAAGCCATCTTTATGCACTTCAAATTTAGCCCCACGATTGACTAGATACTTAATGATTTGAGAATTTGGATTATCGGCATTGAGTATATAATCATAAATTAGGGCGTTTTGATAAATAATACTGTTTTCTTCTACTTTTTTCATTAAAATATATTTCTCATTAGCTTCTTTGATATATTTCATATCATGAAAAGCAAAGTTATATTTAGGATCTTTTAAACTTAATCCATACTCATCAAATAAATAATCTAAAATAGAAAAATCATTATTATTATCTTCACAAGCATGTGCAGCTCTTATTATCAAGTTAAAAGGATCAAATAAAGGAAAGTCTCCATCCTCATCTTTAATATTAAGCTCATAACAAGATATTTTTACAGGATAATCCTTTAAAATATCTTTTAGCTTAACTAAATCATTATTATCTATAATTTCAAGAACTAAATCTTCTAACTCATCTTTTTGTTTGTAATTCATAGCTTTGATATCTTCTAAGGTTTTCATTGGTTTTTCCTTTAATTATAATATTTTCTTAACTTTGCATTATGAAAATATTGTTTTTGTTTTATAAAGTATTTAAATACAAACTTACTAAACTTTTAAGAATCTAAATTCTGACTGCAATCTATACAATCAGAAAATATATTTTTTCATTCAAGTTTTTGGCGTATTCGTAGGATAATTCATACATATTAGTAACATTTGAAATATCCTATTTGCTTAAGTCTTGGTGAAAATATTTAGTACTGCTAAACATCTGATTTATTTAATACCCCATTTACTTAGATCGCCATTAAAATTTTCGCAACCTTTAAACATAGAGTCCATATCTATAACCTTACTTACATCCCATTTACTTAGATCGCCATTAAAATTTTTACAACCTTCAAACATAGAACCCATATGATAAACCCTACTTACATCCCACTTACTTAGATCGCCATTAAAATTTTCACAACCTTTAAACATAGAGTCCATACCTGTAACCTTACTTACATCCCACTTACTTAGATCGCCATTAAAATTTTCACAACCTTTAAACATAGAGTCCATACCTGTAACCTTACTTACATCCCACTTACTTAGATCGCCATTAAAATTTTTACAACCTTCAAACATAGAACCCATACCTGTAACATTACTTACATCCCACTTACTTAGATCGCCATTAAAATTTTCACAACCTTTAAACATAGAACCCATACCTGTAACCTTACTTACATCCCACTTACTTAGATCGCCGCCATTAAAATTTTCACAACCTTTAAACATTAATCTCATATTTGTAACCCTACTTACATCCCACTTACTTAGATCACCATTAAAATTTTTACAACCTTCAAACATAGAGTACATACTTGTAACCCTACTTACATCCCACTTACTTAGATCACCATTAAAATTTTTACAACCTTCAAACATATATTCCATATCTGTAACATTACTTACATCCCACTTACTTAGATCGCCATTAAAATTTTCACAACCTTTAAACATAGAACCCATACCTGTAACATTACTTACATCCCATTTACTTAGATCGCTATTAAAATTTCCACAACCTGCAAACATAGCGCCCATACCTGTAACATTACTTACATCCCATTTACTTAGATCGCTATTAAAATTTCCACAACCTGTAAACATAGCGCCCATACCTGTAACCTTACTTACATCCCACTTATCTAATGGTTGATTGAAAATTTCACATCTAAAAAACATATGTTCCATATTTGTTACTTTACTTACATCCCACTTATCTAATGGTTGATTGAAATTTTTACATCTATAAAACATAGCGCCCATATCTGTAACATTACTAACATTCCACTTATCTAATGGTTGATTGAAATTTTCACATCCATAAAACATACCTTCCATACTTTTTACTTTACCAACATCCCATTTATCTAATGGTTGATTGAAATTTTCACATCCATAAAACATACCTTTCATACTTTTTACTTTACTAACATTCCAAGATTGTATATTATGATTAAAATACTTTGCATCTTCAAAGCAAGAATCCATGTTTGTAACCTTGCTCACATCCCAAGTTTCAATTCCACTAAAATCTTTTCGTTTGCTTTTTTTAAATAGGTTCCTAAAATTTGTAATATTACTAATATCAATATCACCTAAATAAATCTTTTTATCTTCGACTAATTCTACAAGCTCGGCTTTGTCTTTTGGAATATGTCTAATACCCTTGCTTTTTGTGATCTTACTTGTAACATTACTTACATCCCACTTAGTTAATTTTTTACAACCTTCAAACATAAAGCTCATATTTTCAACATTACTTACATCCCATTTATCTAATGGTTGATTGAATGCTTTTGCTTTGTAAAACATACATTCCATGTTTTCAACATTACTTACATCCCATTTACTTAGATCGCCATTAAATTTTTCACAAAGTAGAAACATACGTTCCATATTTGTAACATTACCAACATCCCACTTACTTAGATCGCCATTAAAATTTTTACAACCTTCAAACATAGAGCTCATGTTTGTCACTTTACTCACATCCCATTTATCTAATGGTTGATTGAAATTTTCACATCCATAAAACATACTTTCCATACTTTTTACTTTACTAACATTCCAAGATTGTATATTATGATTAAAATACTTTGCATCTTCAAAGCAAGAATCCATGTTTGTAACCTTGCTCACATCCCAAGTTTCAATTCCGCCAAAATCTTTTCGTTTGCTTTTTTTAAATAGATTCTTAAAATTTGTAATATTGCTAATATCAATATCACCTAAATAAATATTTCTATTTTTGACTAATTTTACAAGCTCGGCTTTGTTTTTTGGAGTATGTCTAATACCCTTGCTTTTTGTGACCTTAAAAAGTCCATCAAGTGATTTTTTCTTGCTTTTTGCTGCATTTAATCTTGAAAGTATATTAAAAAGATTGTATTCATCGCTATCTTTTATACTTCTGCCTGCATACACTGCTTTATCATCCCAATACTCTTGCTCTAAATCGCTAAGATAAACTTCTAGTTTGTCTAGTGTGTCTTGTGGGATACTTGCACCCTTATCAAAAAGCTCTAAAACGACTGCTTTTTTAGCTTCCCATTCTGATATATTGGATTTTCTTAAATCGTCTATTGCTTTTAAAAGTTGTGAATCTAAATCTTGCATAAGTTTTCCTTTTTATTATTTTTCTAAATTATAACAAATCATTTGATATATTCTATAATTACTATGGTGAAAATTATATTAAAATCTTTTAAACTTAACCATACTCACATAACGTTTTCATTGGTTTTTCTTTGCGTTATGATTTTCTAATTTTAAAACATTTTACACAAAGCTAATTCTATTTTGCTTAATCATTCTAGCACGATTGATAAGAGCATAAAGGGCTAGAAATTCATCGTTAAGCATTTCCTTAAAGGTTTCACTGTATCTATCCCCATCAAACTCAATACTTTTGTATTCTATAATTTCTGCTTTAGCATTAGTGATAAAAGAAATATATTTATCTCTTTGTTTATCGTGTTTGATACCTGTACATAAAGGTTTAAGTGCTTCATCATACCAAATCACTTCTAACTTTTCTTCTTTGATGATTCTTAATGCCGCTTCTTTTGTTAAATATTCTTTAATGTCTTTGATATTATGATATTTATGCCAATAATTTTCTTGTAGCATTTTATCAATTGCTTCTTTTTCATTATCAAAAGAATATTCATATTCAACACCTCCTCTTTCTCCAATATAAATAGTTTCATATTTATTGTTATTAGGATTAAACCAAATTGTAAAATGATATTCCCCAGATGTATTATCATAATCACGCCAAGTTACATAAATCAACTTTTCTTCTTCTATAATTAGTTCCGCTTGCTCTCTTGTCATTGTTTTTAAATACTATAGAATTTTTATATTTTATATAAATCAAGATATTTTTTCATGAAAATTTTAAAGGAAATTTAAAAACTATCTTTTATATCTTTAGTATATCAAAATATGCTTGATTTTTGTTAATATCTTCTTTTAAACAGGATAAAACCTAAAAATAAGTTCTATTTAATTGCTATGATATTTTTAAAGATATTGATGTGAAAAACTATGTTATATTTAGATTTTAAAATTTATGGAAAAGATTTTATTAAGATTAATTTTTTAAAAGATAAAAATAAAAGCATAGCGATAAGCCGAGTTCTGTCTAGAATGCTCATTTATCTAGTTTTGTTTTTGCAAACAAAATCAAGCGAAGGGTTAAAATAAAGACTAAAACCATCCCTTCTTGCTGCACATTGGGTTTACATAGCCGAAATTGTTACCAAAATCGCTGGTGGGCTCTTACCCCACCGTTTCACCTTTTCCATAAAAATATGGTAGTTTGCTTTCTGTTGCACTATCCCTTAGGTTTCCCTAGCCATCCGTTAGATGGAATGTTTGTCTTTTGCAGCTCGGACTTTCCTCTTCTTAAGCAGAAGCGAGCATTTGCTATGCTTTGCTCCAAATTTTAACGCAAAAATACTTAAATTTAATTGCGATATCAAATATTTTTTGCTAAAATTATATTTTATTTTAAATATAAAAGGAATGTTATGGCATCTTATTCAATGGGTGATTTAAAAAAGGGATTAAAAATAGAAATTGATGGAATTCCTTTTAAAATAGTAGAGTATCAGCATGTAAAACCAGGAAAAGGTCCTGCTTTTGTGCGTATTAAAATTAAATCTTTTATTGATGGAAAAGTTCTTGAAAAAACTTTTCATGCTGGAGATAAATGCGAAGCTCCAAATTTGGAAGATAAAACTATGCAGTATCTTTATGATGATGGAGAAAATTGTCAATTTATGGATACAGAAACTTATGAGCAAGTTGCAATTAGCGATGAAGATGTAGGTGAAGCCAAAAAATGGATGCTTGATGGTATGATGGTAAATGTTCTTTTTCACAATGGTAAAGCTATCGGAGTCGAAGTACCTCAAGTAGTTGAACTTAAAATCATAGAAACCGCTCCTAACTTTAAAGGAGATACCCAAGGTTCAAATAAAAAACCTGCTACACTTGAAACAGGGGCTGTAGTACAAATTCCTTTTCATGTTTTAGAAGGCGAAGTGATTCGCGTAGATACAGTTCGTGGTGAATACATAGAAAAAGCAAATAAATAAATTTTTTAAGGTGTTACCTATAAAGACACCTTAAAATACTTGCCCAAAATTTAACTTTCCTTTTATTTTCTTAATTTCTATATTGGAGAAAAATATGGATTGGTTATTGCTTCCATTCCTTTGATTATTTTGGGTTTTGCTATAAAGATAAATCCTTTTTTGGTTGTTACTTTTGTAGGAATTTATGCAGGAGTTATAGCTAAATTTGATTTTGTAAAAATCATTAGTGAAATTGGTCATTCTTTTGTAAATAATCGTTACGTGGCAATTATTTGGTTAATATTACCTTTACTAGCTGTTTTAGAACACAAAGGTTTAAAAGAACAGGCAAAAAATTTGATTTCAAAAATCAAAGGTGCTAGTACAGGAAAAATATTAATGGGATATTTTATTTTTAGACAAGTCACTGCAGCACTTAGATTGTTATCGCTAGGCGGACATGCACAGATCCTTTAATAGCGCCTATGGCTGAGGCAACCGCTAAACTTAAATTTAAAAATCTCGCTCGTAAAGATAGCCAAAAAATCAAAGCTTATTCAGCTGCTACTGATAATGTTGCTGTCTTTTTTGGAGAAGATATTTTTATAGCCGTGCATTCTATTTTGTTTATACAAGCTTTTTTTGCAAGCAATAATATTTCAGTTAGTCCTATTGATCTGTCTATTTGGGCTATACCGAGTGGAATTTTAGCTTTAATTATCCATTGTTTTAGATTATATTTACTTGATAGAAGATTAAAGAAAACATATGGAGTAGATGATGATCACTCTTGATTTACTGTATTATATAGTAGGATTTTTATTTTTAATTTTTGGAATTCTTAATTTTTTAAATCAAAAAAAGACACTAAGGGCTAGATTAAGTGGTGGGGTGTTTTGGACAAGTTATAGTGCAACTTTCTTACTTGCAAATGTCTTATCTGATTTTATTATCGGTTGTATTGTTGTTTTACTCGCTATAATTGCAGGATTAAATTGGTTAAAACCTGAAAAAGTTGAAGTAACAGTCAAAGAAAAAGAATACGAAATTCAAAGCGCTCAAATTTATAAACACAAGCTTTTTATTCCTGCTTTATTGGTTCCCCTTATAACTCTTGCAGGAACTTTTTTACTTCCTTATTGTAGTTTTTTTGAGGCTAAAAACGCTACTTTAATTTCTTTAATTTTAGCTATTGTATTTTCTTTTATTTTAGCATGTTTTATGTTTAAAGCCTCTCCTAAAAAGGCGATAAAAGATGCAACGCATACTATGGATCATATAAGCTGGGCTGCTTTATTACCTCAAATTTTAGCAACCCTTGGAGTTATTTTTGTTTCTACTGGAATGGGTAATGAAGTTGAAAAGTTATTGTCAAATTATATTTCTTTAAACAATAGTTTTATGGCGGTAGCGGCTTATTGTATCTGTATGGCTCTTTTGACTATGATTATGGGAAATGCTTTTGCTGCTTTTCCTGTGATCAGTGCTGCTATCGCTTTGCCTGTCTTGATTTCAAATATGCATGCTAATCCTGCTATAGTCGGAGCTATAGGTATGCTTAGCGGGTTTCGTGGAACTTTAATGACGCCTATGGCAGCTAATTTCAATACCGTTCCAGCCGTGCTTTTGGAGCTAGATAGCAAAAATGGGGTTATTAGAGCACAGTTTTTATCGGGATTGCTTTTATTGGTAGCTAATATTTTTTTAATGTACTTTTTAGCTTTTAATTTTTAAGGAGAAAATATGGAAGGATTTATTAAACAGTTTAGCGCTATAGCTTTGGAAAATATTTTTAAAGAATTGCCAAACAAAATCACTCATTCTTTTAACGATCTTAATGATGTAAAAATTCCTAAGCAAATGTATCCTATATTTTATGGATCTTATGATTGGCATTCTAGTGTACATTCGCACTAGCTTTTGGTTAAAATTTTAAGAAATTTTGCTAATTTTGCTCCCGTTGATGAAATCACTAAGGTTTTAAATTCTCAATTTAGTAGAAAAAGCAGAGGGTGAATTAAAATATTTAGAAAATCCAGCCCATAAAGGCTTTGAAAGACCTTACGGATGGGGATGGTTTTTAAAATTAGCTCTAGAGCTTAATTTATTAGCCAAAGAAAATCAAGATGCGAAAATATGGGCTGAAAATTTAGACAAAATTGCAGATTTTTTTGTAAAAGAATTTAAAGAATTTTTACCCAAAATGGATTATCCAATTCGTGTAGGAACACATTTTAATAGCTCTTTTGCTTTATATTTTGCTTTAGAATTTGCAAGATTTAAAAATGATCAAGAATTAGAACAATGCATTATACAAAGTGCTAGAAGATGGTTTTTAAATGATGAAAATATGCAAGCTTTAGAACCTTGTGGAGATGAGTTTTTATCACCGGTTTTAATGGAAGCTGTACTTTTAAGTGCTGTTTTACCTGAAGATGAATTTAAAATCTTCTTTAAAAAATATTTACCAAAATTAAATGAAAAAAAAGCAGAAACTTTGTTTAATCCTGTAAGGGTCAGCGATAGAACTGATGGAAAGATTGCGCATTTAGATGGACTTAATTTAAGCCGTTCTTGGTGTTTAAAAATTTTATCTAATTTTTGCAATGAAGAATTAAAAAGCATCTTAAGGAAAAACGCTACAGATCATTTTAATGAAGCCATAGCACACATAGAAGAGGATTATTTAGGATCTCATTGGCTTGGAAGTTTTGCTTTGTTTGCTTTGGACGTTAAATTAAAATAATATTTTATAAAAAAATCTTTTAGTTGAAAAGATTTTTGGCAAAAAGTAAAATATTTTTCATATAATATGATCTTTTTATTATATTTAATTTTTTCGTTTAAGAAAAATTGATACATTATATTAAAAATAAATATTAAAGGATAAAAAATGAAAAAAATAGATTTAATTGTTGTTGGAGCAGGGCCGACTGGTATAGCATGCGCGGTTGAAGCAAAATTAAAAAATAAGGAAGTTTTGATTCTAGAAAAAACAAACAATGTTTGTCAAACTTTGATGCAATTTTACAAAGAAGGTAAAAGAGTAGATAAAGTTTATAAGGGATGTGAAGGAGTAAACCATGGACATATCCCTTTTGAGGATGGTACCAAAGAAAGCACTATAGAATTGTTTGAAAATATTTTAAAACAATATAATATAGAAGTCGAATTTGGCTCAGAAGTTGAAAGTGTAAAAAATGAAAATAATCTTTTTTTAGTAAGCACAGCCAAAGAAACTTATGAATGTAAAAATATCATTATAGCTATCGGCAGAATGGGAAAACCAAATAAACCTGATTATAAACTCCCTATGACTTTAACTAAAATTATTAATTTTAATGCAAATTCAGTTTTGGGAAATGAAAAAATTCTTGTTGTAGGCGGAGGAAATTCTGCTGCTGAATACGCTATAGATTTAGCAAAAACAAATAATGTAAGTCTTTGCTATCGTAAAAAAGAATTTACAAGATTAAACGATATCAATCTTAAAGACATAATTGAAGCTGGAAATAGTGGAAAAGTCAATCTAAAACTTGGTATTGATATTGAAGCTGTTGAAGATGAAAATGGCAAAGCTAAAGTTAATTTTAACAACTCAACAAGCGAAATTTACGATAGAATTATTTATGCTATTGGTGGTTCAACTCCGGTGGATTTTTTACAAAAATGCGGTATTAAAGTTGATGATAAAGGTGTTCCTTTGATGGATGAAAATAAAGAAAGCAATGTTAAAGGAATATTTGTAGCAGGGGATATTGCGACAAAAAATGGAGCAAGTATCATTACAGGACTTAATGACGCTGTAAAAATTCTTTCCAATTTATGAAATTTTAGCCTTTATGGGCTAAAATTTTTAAGGGAAATTTCTAAAAAATTACTATGCAAAATAAAACTAAAATCAATAAACTTACGACTAAAATTTTCTATTTAAATTCTTACATGTTAGGAGTTTTGGCATTTTATTAGCGTCTTTTAAAATATTTTTTTATTGAAAAATTTTTTAAGGATAGGTAATGTCAAATATTTTTAGCACTTTAAACCCTTTTAAACTTTTTATAAAGTGTGCCTTGCCCAATATGATTAGCATGGCTTTTATTTCGCTTTATTATATTGTTGATGGAATTTTTGTAGGTAGATATTTAGGCAGTGATGCTTTAGCAGCTCTAGCTTTGATCATGCCCTTTATTATGATGTCTTTTGCGCTATCTGATACCATTGCGATAGGATCTTCGGTGCAAATTGCAATGAAACTAGGACTTGGCAAGAAAAAATTGGCTGAAAAAATTTTTAGTTCTAGCTTAGTGATTATCTTTTTATTTTCTTGTTTGATTGGAATTTTAGAATATCTTTTAGCGCCTATTTTAATCGATTTTTTAAATGTTAGTTTGGAGATTAAAGCTATGGCAAAAGAATGTATGATAGTTTTTGCTTTATTTGCACCTATTATTATGCTTTCTTTTGCTTTGGATAATTATTTAAGAATTTGTGGTAAAACTACTTATAGTATGATCATTAATATTATTATTGCCTTGAGTAATATTTTATTTGATTATATTTTTATAGTTATTCTAGACTGGGGATTATTTTCGGCTGCTCTTGCGACTTGTTTAGGTTTGACTTTGGGTGGAATTTTCGGAATTTTTCCTTTTTTGTTTCAAAATTTAGAGCTTAGGTTTTCTTTTCCTTATATTAATTTTAAAATTTTTAAAAATATTCTTTACAATGGCAGCAGTGAATTTTTTAACAATGTTTCAGGCTCTTTATATGGTGTTTTTGCGAATTTTGTTTTGCTTAAAATAGCTGATGTTAAAGCTGTGGCTGGATTTTCTATTATAGTTTATATTGATACATTTATTATAATGCTTATTATCGCTATGGCAGATGCCATGCAGCCAGCCTTAAGCTATAACTACGCTAAAAAAGACTTTTATCGTATTAAATCTTTTTTAAAAATTATGTTTTTATCTGGATTTGTTTTTTCGATTTTTGTTTTATTTTTTATCTATATATTGGGTGAAAATTTAATTGGATTTTTTATAAAAGATCATGATCAAGATTTTTTAAATTTTGTTTATTTGGCCTTGATTCTTTTTTCTTTAAATTATATTTTTGCTTGGTTTAATGTATTGAGTAATTCTTTTTTAACAGCTTTTAATAAACCTAGTTTTTCTTTGATTTTAAGTTTGAGTCAAAATTTATTTGTTCCTTTATTTTTCCTTTTCCTTTTATCTTATTTTATCGGCTTAAAAGGAGTTTGGCTTACTCCTTTATTTGCGGAATTTTGTGTGGTGATTTTGGCTGTTGTTTTATTGAAAAAAAGTTTCAATGTATCAAAATAAATTCGCTTTTTAAGCTCTTTTTGCTAGAATTTTAAAAAAAGTTTTATAAGGAAAAAAAATGCAAGAGCATTTTGATTTGGATCTGGAACGTGCGATTTTAAGCAGTTGTATTATGAGTGAAGATGCTTATTCAAGCATAGCAGGAGATATTGAACCTAAAGATTTTAGCCTTAAAGCCCATCAAGATATCTTTAAGGCTATTATTGCTTGTGCAAATTCTGGAGAACCTATATCTATAAGTTTTTTAAAGAAACACAAAAAACTAGACGAGCAAATTTTAAATGAAGTCATTGCTACGCCTTCAATGATTGATTTAGCCGCTTATGTTAATGAACTTCGTGAAAAATCCATCAAAAGACAGCTTTTAAGTTTTGCACATCTTCTGCCAACTCGCATCAATGAAAATCGCGCTGTAAGTGAAATTTCAGATGAAATAAGTAAAGAAATTTTTAATTTAACCAATCGTATCAATACAAACGATATTAAGGGTATAGAACTCGTTTTAGAGGAGCTTATAGAGGAATTTAAAAAGCAAAAAACTCTTGAAAATAAAACCGTTATAGGCTTAGATACTGGCTTTGAAGATCTAAATCACATGACTAAAGGTTTTAAAGATGGTGAACTTATCATCATTGCTGCACGTCCTGGTATGGGAAAAACAACTCTATGTTTAAATTTTATCGATCAAGTTTTAAAACAAGATCAAGGCGTGGTTATGTTTTCTTTGGAAATGCCTGCAACTCAAATCATGCAAAGACTTTTATCGGCAAAAACTTCAATTCCTTTGCAAAAAATTCTCACTGCCGATCTTAATGATGATGAGTGGGAAAGAATAGGGGATGCTTGCAATTTGTATTCTAAAAAAAAGCTTTTTATATATGATAGTGGCTACGCTACAATAACAGATGTTAGGGCTATTTTAAGACGTCTAAAAGCACAAGAGGAAAGCATAAAACTTTGCGTGATTGATTATATCGGACTTATGATGAGTAATTCAAATTTTAACGATAGACATTTACAAGTGAGTGAAATCTCAAGAGGGCTTAAGCTTTTAGCTAGAGAATTAAATATGCCTATCATTGCACTTTCTCAATTAAACCGCTCTTTAGAGCAACGTGCCAATAAACGTCCGATGATGAGCGATTTACGCGAGAGTGGGGCAATAGAACAAGATGCGGATACAATTTTATTTGTTTATAGAGATGAAGTTTATCGAGAACAAGAGGAAAAAGAACGAGAAAATAAAGCTAAAGCAGAAGGCAAAGAATACAAAAGCACTTTTATACGCAATCCTATGCAGGAAAATGCTGAAATTTTAGTCGGTAAAAATAGAAATGGTCCAGTTGGAACCATCGAGGTTTTATTTTTAAAAGAAAAATCATGCTTTACAGATAAACCCAAATTTGAAAGCACGGAATTTCAAGGATAGCTTTAAATTTATAGCTTTTTTAAGGCTTAAATTTCTGCGATATATTTCAATACCTTTTTTTGAAGCTTTTTATTTTCTTTTAGTAGTTTTAAAACTGTTCTATCGTAAGCTTCTTTTGTTTTTCCTACCTTGCTTAAAAATCCTTTTTCAGTATAAATTCCTTTTTGATTAAATACTTTTAATAATTCATTATAGTTTTTATTTTCATAATATAGAATTAAATTTATTTTTTATGTTTTGACGCATATCTTCAAAATTTATGAGTTCTTCTATGGAGTTGATTTTTTCTTGAATTTTATCAGGTGTTTTAGAATCTATGTTTATAGTGTTTAATTTATATTTTATCTCACTTTTTAAATTTTCTAGAATTTGTTTTTCTAAGCAATTTTTAAATTTTATTTCAAAAATATAATCTTTTATTTCCCTTAATCTATCTTTTATGTCAGATTGCTCTAAAATAGCCATTATGACACATTCTAATAAAAATAAATTTTCTACAATCTCTATTTATGATCCCATAAGCTTTAAAATTATGTAATGCATTTTGTTCATTAAAAGCTTTTGTATATTGGATAACTTTTTCACAACCCCCGCATGCCATAATTTGATATTGCGGATACAATATGCTATAAATTCTAAAATCTAAACTATCATTATCGCCCTCTATAAACAAAATATTTCTTCTAGCGCCCAAAAGTTCTAAAAATAATTCTTGAGGCATATTTTCATTTTTTAATATTTTTTCAAATTTCCATTTTTCTCCATCGTAAGACTTAATCCAAATTTTATCCGAATCAGCATGATTTGCAGCAAAATTTAAATCATGAGTGATGTATATAAATAAACAATCTTCTCTGTATTTTTCCAAAGTACTCCAAAGTCTATTAGTTAATGATGGATGTAAATGTAACTCAGGTTCATCTATTAAAATAATTTTTTCTTCTATACATAAAACATACATTATCAAATACAATACCGATCTTTCTCCATCGCTCATCATTCTAGCTTCATATTTATTTTTTATATCAGGAAAAATGCATAAAAACTCATCTTCTACAAGTTCAATTTCTCTATGAGAAAAAATTTCTTTCCAGATTTTTTTGGTTTTATCTATAATATTTTCGCTTGTAGTTCTATTTTCATGATCTTTTCTCAATTGTTCTTGTTTGGTGGCTAAAACAAAATCTAAAAGTTTATTATAATCACTATAAAGTTTTGTGGTTGCATTTTCAAATCCTTGATATTTGTTCAAAAAACATCTATCCATAGATAAATTGGATTAGTAGCGCCATAAAATAAATTATTTCTAGCTATCCTATAATTATTTCTAAAACCATCTCCTAATATAGTAATGTCTCTTTGTGCTGGAATTCTATATAAATTTTCATGCATCTTATCCATCCAAGCACCAAGTCTACTTTTGCCTGAGCCATTGACTCCTACAATTATAATAGAATTGGCATTTGTTTTAAATTCTTGTTTTTCATTGGATATATTGGGTAAATTATAGCTGTATTTTTTATCTTTCATGATTTCACTCAAAAAACTAAACTAGGTTTTGATAATTTTTTGTGCATTATCACACATAATTTTTCAATTGTCAAAAGTGTTAAATTTATCGAAGTTTGATTGAAGATATTGTTTTAAGATGGTGCCCGAGGTCGGACTCGAACCGACACAAGGTTGCCCTTACCAGATTTTGAGTCTGGCGCGTCTACCAGTTTCACCACTCGGGCTTAATTAAAATCATAATTATATTTTTTTTTGCTAAAAAACAATTTAAAATAAAGGTTTTGATAAAAAATATTTTAAAAAAATATAAGAATTGATTTTTTGGAACACTTATTGCTTACAAATTATAGCAATATTGAGAAAAGATTCTGGTTTATTAATTTTTTAAGGAAAAAAATGAGAATTACAAATAAGTTAAATTTTACCAATTCTGTTAGCACTTCAATGGGTGGGCAAAGTGCCTTATATAAGATCTCCCAACAACTTGCTTCAGGATTAAAAATTCAAAATTCTTACGAAGATGCAAGCACCTATATAGACAATACTCGTTTAGAATATGAACTAAAAACGCTAGAGCAGGTTAAACAAGCAACGAGTTCTGCTAAAGAATTAACCGAAAATAGCATGAAAGCCTTGCAAGATATGGTTAAGCTTTTAGAAGATTTTAAAGTTAAGGTTACTCAAGCAGCTAGTGATAGTAATTCTCAAACATCAAGAGAAGCGATAGCGAAAGAATTGCAACGTATCAAAGAAAGCATCATACAGCTTGCAAATACTAGTGTCAATGGTCAATATCTTTTTGCCGGTTCTCAAGTTGCGAACAAACCTTTTGATTCTAATGGTAATTATTATGGAGATAAAAATAATATCAACGTTGTAACTGGCTCAGGAACTGAAAGTCCTTACAATATCCCTGGTTGGGATCTCTTTTTCAAAGCCGATGGAGACTATAAAAAGCAAATTACCACCAATATCAGTTTTAAGGATAATCGTTACACTGAAGCAGACAAAGATAAACAAGGGTATTTAAATGGAGATTCTGCTTGGAAACAGCTTATCGGGCAAAATTATGTAAAAGATGGAAAATTAGATCCATATACAGATTTTGAAGATAAAGATCAAAAGCTTGATTTTCCACCCTCAACGCTTTATGTTCAAGGAACTAAGCCAGATGGCACAAGCTTTAAAAGTGCGGTTTTGGTAAAACCAGATGATAAAATAGAAGATGTATTAGAGCAAATCGGCGCACTTTATGGCAACACTCCTAACAATAAAGTTGTAGAAGTAAGCATCAACAATAGCGGTCAAATTCAAATCACAGATTTAAAACAAGGCAATAATAAATTAGACTTTCATGCTGTAGCCTATACTCCACAAATGGATACAACTGATCAATATAAAGCAATGGAAAAATTTGTTAAGGATAATAACCTTAATATGGATGATGTTACCAATGAAGTTATGCAAGCTGCTATACAAAATGGCGATATCACTAATCCAACTAATCCGGTTACTATCAGACTAACTGGGAGAGATGGAGCTGAGCAAGAATTTACCTTTAGTCTAGCTCAAACCGATTTTATCAAAAGCAATATGACTGATTCTACCAATCAACCAGCTAATGGTGCAGACTACGATAATGTTTATTTTGAAAAAGATGGCAACACTGTTTATGGAAATGTTTCTCAAGTTATCAAGGGAAGCAATGCTTATGCAACAGATTCAACCAAACTTAGCGAAGTCATGGCTGGAGATAGCCTAAATGGTACCACTTTAAATTTAAAAGTCAATTCCAAAGGTGGAAATTCATACGATGTCACCATAAATTTAGGCAATTCAACCGTAAGCTTTCAAGATCCTAATAATCCTAATCAAACTATAAGTTTTCCTATTATGCATACTGATCCTACGACAGGAAATAGCGGGGTGGTAACTCCGTCAAATGAAATAACTTATGGACAAATTAATAATATCATCGGTATGTTTGCCTCTGATAAAGTGCCTACTCAAAGCATCACAGTCAACAATAATAAAATTGATACCACAGGTTATAACAATATCCAACAACTTATAAAAGATTCTCAAGCAACTGTAGATGTTAGTATGGATTATAAAGGGCGTATTAGCGTTACAGATAAACTCTCTTCAGGAACCAATATAGGAATTTCTTTAAGTGATTCTCAAAGCGGTCATTTTCCGGTACCTCCTTATAGCGAAACAGCGCAAATTCAAAGTGGTCCAAATTTTAGCTTTAGTGCAAACAATGCTTTAACTATAGATGAACCAAATGTCGATCTTATAAAAGATCTTGATGCCATGATCGATGCGGTTTTAAGTGGCAATATGAGAGCAGATGGAAATTCAAGCGATCCTAGAAATACAGGAATGCAAGGTGCTTTAGAAAGACTTGATCATTTAGCTGATCATGTAAGCAAACTTAATACAACCATGGGTGCTTATCATAACATCATAGATGGAGTAAATACTCGAGTGAGTTTTTTAAGTGTGAATGTGCAAAGTATCAAATCAAATGTTATCGATATTGATTATGGTGAAGCGATGATGAATTTAATGCAAACTCAACTTGCATACCAAGCTTCCCTTAAAGCAAGCACTACTATATCTCAACTTAGTTTATTAAATTATATGTAAAATTATGCTATAATGGCTTCTTTAAAAATATTTTTTTAAGGAAAAAACATCAAAAAAGAAGCCATTTTTACTATTTCTACTTTTGGTATTTTTTATTTATGTCTTTGTATGCTAACTCCTAGCATGGGAAGTTGGATTTATAAAATAAATTTATTTTTATTTGGAGAATTTGGATATTATTATCCCTTTTTCTTATTTATTTTAAATTATTTTTATTACAAAAGAAATTATAAAATAGAAAATTTTTCACGTCAAGAACTTTTTGGTATAGGTTTTGCTTTCTTTTCCATACTTCTGCTTTTTTCCGTACTTTATAGAGGCTATGGCTATATTTTAGAATTTATTTACTCTGTTTTTTCTACTCTTTTAGGGCATGTTGGAAGTGGTATTTTTGCACTTTTGCTTTTTGTTTTTTCTTTGATTTTACTTTTTCCAAAATTTGCAAAAGAACTTTTAAAAATAGAGTTAAATTTTACTATTTTACTTAAATTAGAGCAAGCTTTAAAAACACTTTTAATGAGGGTTTTTGGCGGAGATAGTGATAAAGATGATATAGGAAAATCAGAACCTCAAGCTCCAATTATCGAGGTTAAACAAAAACATCCTGTTAAAATTTTAAGCGAAGTTGAAGAATTGGTAAAAATCAATAACATCAATGCAAGTAAAAATTCTATCACAACGGCTAAAGAAAATTTTGAAAAATTAAAAAATCAAATTTTAGATGAAAAAGTAGAAATTGATAAAGAAAGTTTAAAAGAGGCAAAAAGTTTTGTCTATGAAAATTCCCAACAGGTTATAAATTTTGTGCAAAAGGCTAGTAGAAGTAGTATAAGTCTTGATGAAGAATTTAATTTTATTTTAAAAGAAGAGGTAGATATGATCCCAGAGCGTTTTTTAAAACCTAAAAAACTTGAAGAAATTAAGCAAATAGATACCACGGGTAGAAATTTGGATGAGCCGAGTTATAAAAGAAAAAATATAGAAATTTCACTACCAAAACAAGAAATAAAACCAAAAATTTTCACTAAAGAATTAGAACAAAGAGAAGATTTAATACAAAAAGCAAAATTAGAGCAAGAATATAAAGCCTACCAAAATGAAATACTTGAAAATAAAGTAAAAGAAGAAATTCAGGAATTAGAAAAAAATGACAAATTAGAACTAGATTTAAATAATATTATAGAAGGCAATAAATACAATTTTGAAGAAACAACCCAAAATCTTACAGTAAAACAAGAAGTGATTAAGCCTAAAGAAGTTTTTGAAGAATCTATAGCAAAAGAAGAAACAATAGAAGCTAATCAACCAGTTATGCAATATCATGAGAATTTTGAAGAACCTGAAATTTTAGATTTTAGTGAAGAGAATTTTAAACCTAAAGAAATAGAAAGCATGAATGAAAATACTGATGATTTCATGCCAGTGGTTGAAGAATTAGATCGTCCTTATATCGAGCCAATTCCTGTTATTAAACTCCAAGAAGAAACAAAAAAAGAAAATCAAAAAGCCTTTGAAATAATTAGTGAACAAGATAATAATGAATTTAAAGAAGAGATTAAAAGCGAAAACAAAGAAGAGGAAATTATCAAGCAAAGAGCTATTTTGGCAAAAGAAATCGAACTCAATAAAGCGCTTTTAAAAGAAATAGAGCAAGGAGAGATGGAAAAGCCAAAAGATTTTAAATTGCCACCGCTTGATTTTTTAGCTAATTTTTCACAGCATAAATATGATGTTAATGAGCTTGAAATTGATAAAAAAATTTACAATTTACTTGAAAAATTACGTCGTTTTAAAATAGGGGGTGATGTTACTAGAACCTATGTTGGGCCTGTAGTAACTACCTTTGAATTCCGTCCAAGTGCTGATGTAAAAGTAAGTAGAATTTTAAATTTGCAAGATGATTTAACTATGGCTTTAATGGCAAAATCTATACGCATCCAAGCTCCAATTCCTGGAAAAGATGTAGTTGGAATTGAAGTTCCAAATGAAGAAATTCAAACGATTTATTTGCGTGAAATTTTAGAAAGTGAAGTGTTTAAAAACTCTAAAAGCCCTTTAACTATAGCTTTAGGAAAAGATATTGTAGGTAATGCTTTTGTAACTGATCTTAAAAAATTACCTCATTTGCTAATAGCTGGAACAACTGGAAGCGGAAAAAGCGTAGGGATTAATTCTATGCTTTTAAGCCTTTTGTATCGCAATTCCCCAAAAACTTTACGTTTAATGATGATCGATCCAAAAATGCTTGAATTTAGTATTTACAATGATATCCCACATCTCTTAACTCCTGTTATTACAGATCCTAAAAAAGCGGTCAATGCTCTTTCTAATATGGTTGCGGAAATGGAAAGACGCTATAGATTAATGGCGGATGCAAAAACTAAAAATATAGAAAATTACAATGAAAAAATGAAAGAAATAGGGGGAGAGGAATTACCTTTTATCGTTGTTATTATCGATGAATTGGCTGATTTGATGATGACTGCAGGCAAAGATGTGGAATTTTACATAGGACGTCTTGCACAAATGGCAAGAGCAAGTGGAATTCATCTGATTGTTGCTACTCAGCGTCCTTCTGTAGATGTAGTAACTGGTCTTATCAAGGCAAATTTACCAAGTAGAATTTCTTATAAAGTAGGGCAGAAAATAGACTCTAAAGTTATTTTAGATGCTATGGGAGCTGAAAGCTTGTTAGGAAGAGGGGATTGTTTATTTACTCCTCCTGGAACAAGTTCTATCGTGAGATTACACGCTCCATTTGCAAGCGAATTTGAAATAGAAAAAATTGTAGATTTCTTAAAAGATCAAGAAGAAGTTTGTTATGATGAAAATTTCTTACAAGATTCTAAAAATTCATCTTTAATAAATGATACTTTTTCAGACGATAATGAAGTAGATGAACTTTATGAAGATGCAAAAAGAATCATCCTAGAAGATCAAAAAACAAGTATTTCTTATATACAAAGAAGATTAAATATAGGTTATAACAGATCTGCAAATATAATAGAAAAATTAACAAAAGAAGGATTTTTAAGTGAGCCTGACTCTAAAGGTAAAAGACAGATTTTATAATATCCTTTAAAAAAAAGGATATTATAAAAATTATTTATCTCTAAGATTTAATTCGTTGATTAATTTAGAATAAGAATTATAATCTTTTCTTTTAAGATAGCTTAAAAGTCTTTTTCTTTGTCCAACTAGTTTTAAAAGTCCTAATCTTGAAGAAAAGTCTTTTTTGTAGATTTTTAAGTGTTCTGTAAGTTCTGCAATTCTTGCACTTAAAAGAGCCACTTGAACTTCTGTTGAACCAGTGTCACCTGGTTTTCTAGCGAATTTCGCAACAATTTCTGCTTTTTTAGCCGAATCTAAAGCCATATTGACCTCCTGATTGGTATTTTAAAAACTGTGATTTTATCAAATAAAAACCAAAAATAAACTGAAATAACTTTTACTTAATTTTTTTAAGCCATTTTCTAAGAAAATTTTATTATAATTAAAAACTATTATTCTAAAGGAGAAATTTGTGCTATTTACCAAAGCAAGCGAATATGCTTTACTTTCTTTAATTTATATCGCTCAAAAAGAAAAACCTCAAGATGTAGATTTTCTATCCACTGAGCTTAATATTCCCAAAAGTTTTTTGGCTAAAATTTTGCAAAGCTTAGCTAGAGAGAATTTGCTTCATTCTTTTAAAGGCACAAAAGGGGGCTTTACCTTGGCAAAAGATCCTAAAGAATATAGCATCAAAGAAATTATAAATTGCGTAGAAAAAAAAGAAGTTAATGTTTTTGAATGTAGCGGC
>NZ_JACHTR010000026.1:0-21276 GCF_020135975.1 Campylobacter sp. W0014
TAAACATAATCAGGAATTTGAACCGCCTCTCCAGCTGCATAAGAATGCATACCGGTTAAGAAATAATTCACGCCAAAATAAGTCATCACAACTACCCAATAAGCAAACATGCTCCATAAAGCAAATACAAATTGGTTACAATATTTAGGAATCATTCTAAGATGTAAAATTGCAGCATAGACTAAAATAGTCACCAAAGCCCAAGTTTCTTTAGAATCCCAACTCCAATATCTCCCCCAGCTTTCATTTGCCCAAATTGCCCCTAAGAAATTTCCAATTGTAAGCAAGCAAAGTCCTAAAATCATAGCCATTTCATTTATTCTAGTAGCTTCTGTGATGTTTCTTAAGATATTAGAATTATATTTTCCATCTTTTTTAAGGAAACACATTAACAATAAAACAAAAATACCCAATAAAGCACACAAACCTAAAAATCCATAACTAGCAGTTATAACAGATACATGTATACTTAACCAATAAGAATTAAGAACAGGCATAAGATTTGTAATTTGAGGATTTATTTCATTCAAATACGCTACCATTAAAACTATACCCGATAAAATGGAAGTAAGAGATAAAGCTATAGGGCTTTTTTTAGAGAAAAATATCCCAGATAATGATAAAGCCCATGCGATATAAATCATACTTTCATAAGCATTACTCCAAGGTGCATGCTCAGATAAATACGCACGAAGAATTAATCCTATAGTATGGACAATAAAAGCTAAGATATTTAAAGTATATACAATTTTAAATATCTTTGTTATTTTTAAATTTGGAGCAATCATTTTAGCAAAAACAAGTACCAAGAGCAAAATTCCTGCGATCAAATAAACAGGGATTAATTTTGAAAAAATTTTAATTTGATTTGAGAAAATTTCGGTTTTGATTTTGTTTTCGCTTGGCATAACCCTATATCCAACTTTGCTTTGGTACTCTTTGATTAGTTTTAAAGCTTTATCTGCCTTGGTCCAATTATTATCACTAAAAGCTTGATCAACTGCTCCAAAATAATTTCGCACCAAGGCTAAAACAATCTCTCCTTCTTCCCCCTTTAGAGTTGTAATAGCAGAATAAGGCGCCAACCAAAGATTATTTTGATCATTTTGCACAGGGATAAATTTAAAAAGCTCTCCGCTAAAAACCAAATTAACAATATTAGCTCTTTCATCTAGCTTTACAATTTCTTTATCAAAAGTGTTTCTTGTATTTGGATTTTTTCTATTTGCATTTTCAACGTATTTTTGAAGTTTATAATGATTATTTTCATCAAAAAAATCTCTATAAGAAATATATTTTTTATCAGAAATTTTTAAAATTTTAGCAATATCTTTACGGATAGCGCTATCATCAGGCATTAAAATAAAAGGTTCGTTTTGCCATTTATCCACAGCTATAAGCATGGAAAGCATCACTGCATTAGCATCTTGCCCTTTATAAGTATCACTGTGATGAATTTTTTCCAAAATTTCTCTTGATAGAGTATCAAAAGGCATCATTCTACCGTCTAAAGATTTTTGCAAAACCAAAGAAGCAAGAGCTTTAGCGTGCTCTGGATTTACTATAGGTAAATCATTATCCTTAGCAAAAGCTTTATTTGCTCCGCAAAAAATAAAAAATACCAATAAAAAAGCTCCGATATTCTTTAAAGAATCTTGATTGATTAGTCTTACTAAAGTTCTAAATCTTGAATTTGGATTAAAGAAATTTAAAAACATTCCTAAGATTAATAAAAAATAACCTATATAAGTTGGAGTTTTTCCTGGATCTTTATTGACTGAAAGAACTGTCCCTTTTTCATCTTGATCGTAAGAATTTTGATAAAATCTATAACCATTATAATCTAAAACATTATTCATAAATATCCTATAATCAAAATTTTTACTTCCATCTTTAACTGTAATCTCGCTTGCATAAGAAGCCGCAGACATAGAGCCTGGATAGCGATCTAAAATGAATTTATTTAAATAAATTTCAAAAGGTAATTTATTGTAAGAAAGCCCCCAAGAAATAAAAAATTTCTGTCCTTCTAGGTCGATCATTACAGGCTTATCATACTCAAAAATATAGAAATCTTTACTTTTATTTTTATAAGTTAATTCAAGTTTTAAAGCATTGACACCTTTTAAATTTAAGGCTTGATATTCTTTACTCATTGCAAAATCTTTAAATTTCAAAAGCCATGAAGTTTTCCAATTTTGAGGCTCTCCAAAACTTGAAACTAACATTGTTCTAGCTAATTCCATCCAAGAAGATTTAAACCACAACCAAAAACTTTCATCTTGTGGTCTATTGACACCTTGAATTTCGCGATCTCCATGCAAAGAAGCAAATTTTATAACAAAATTTAGATCTTTAATGTTATAAAGTCTTAAATCCTTGGCATTTTGATTCTTTGTAGTTTTTAAAACAAAATTTTTACCCTCTTTCATGTCAAATGCATTTAAATCTTCACTTGAACTTAAATTTAAATTTTGATCAATTTTAACATAGGGTTTTGCAACATTATCATTCATAAAGGAAAAATTAATTCCATCAATATTTTTAATTTCTCCTTTTTTAAATTCCATTGTTATTCCTTGCATATTTTTTTGAGAAAATGTTATAGCAAGTAGAGGATCTGAAGTATTATTTTCTTTATAAACATAATCAGCATCTAAAATCAAATCTTTATATTTTAAAACCGCCTTGTCGTTACCCATATTTAAAGTAAGTTTAAAATTATTGGCAAAAGGTAAATTTCCAATATAACGATCATTTATAATGCTATATTGTTCCCCGTCTTTGATAGCAGAAAGACGAACCGAAGTTTTTGAACTTTGTATTAATGAATTTTGCGTATGTTCTCTGATAGATAAAGTTCCTTCAAATCCATAATATCTCGTAATTCCAGCCCCTACAAGAATAAAAAGAAAAGATAGGTGAAAAATCATTAAGGGTAGTTTTTTAAAATTAAACATTTTATAACGAAACATACCGCATAGCAAATTTACACCTAGTAACAATTGAATATATTCAAACCAAAAAGCATCATAAATCATAGCCCAAGCCGTAGGAGTTCCATAAGAACTTTCTATAAAAGTCGCCAAAGCGCAAAATAACGCAAAAATTAAAAATAAAATTATAGAAATTCTTAAATCCCCTACACTTTTAATTATTCTTTTCATTTTTTTTCATGTCCTTTTTTACAATCCTAGATATTTTTTTCTAATATCATCATTTCCAATTAAATTTTTGGCTTTATCTTGCATTGCAATTTTGCCATTTTCTAAAACATATGCGTAATCGCTTATTTTTAAAGCAGAGTAAGCATTTTGTTCAACTAAAAGTATAGTTATACCTTCATTTTTTAAACGAACTATAATATCAAAAACTTCGCCAACAATTTTAGGTGCCAAACCCAAAGAAGGTTCATCAAGCATCAAAAGTTTTGGCTCGCTCATTAAGGCCCTTGAAATAGCCAACATTTGAGCTTCGCCACCACTTAAGCTTCCTGCCATACAATTTTTCTTACTTGCAAGTCGTGGAAATAATTTATACATTTGCTTTCTTAAATGTTCATAATTTTCACTATTATTATAAGCTCCAATTTTTAAATTTTCTTCCACGCTAAGATTAATAAAAACACGTCTTCCTTCTGGAACCAAAGCTATGCCTTTTTGCACTAAAGTATGAGTTAAATGTCTTTTAGTATCATAGCCTAAAAAATTAACCTCTCCAGTGCGTTTAACTGAATTTAAAAGAGCATTTAAAGTGGAGGTCTTACCCGCTCCATTAGAACCTATAAGCGAAACTATATTGCCTGTATCAACCTTAAAATCTATACCCTTAACAGCTTCAATCAAGCCATAATATACATGTAAATCTTTAACTACTAGCATCAAAATCCCCTAGATAAGCAGCGATTACTTCTTTATGCTCAACCGCATCGCTTAATTTTCCCTCAAAGATAGTCCTACCATAATCAAGCACTAAAACCTTATCGCAAAGCTGATTCACAAATTTCATATCATGTTCTATTAATAAAATGCTGATTTTATATTTTTCTCTTAATTTTAAAATGAGTTTAGCCAATTCATCACTTTCACTTGAATTCATGCCAGCCGCTGGCTCATCTAACAATAAAAGTTTTGGATTTGTCGCCATTGCGCGAGCAATTTCAACCTTTCTTTGTTGCCCATAACTTAAACTTGTAGCTTTCTCATTTGCCAAATCAGCTATTCCTAATTCCTCTAAAATGCTATAAGCCTTAAGGTTAAATTCTTTCTCAACTTTACTAAAACGCCCCAAGTGAAGAAATGCCTCTAAAATACTATATTTCATTTGTTTATTAAAACCTATTATTACATTTTCAAGAACATTCATACTTGAAAAAAGTCTTATATTTTGAAAGGTTCTTGCTATGCCTAAATGTACAATTTCATAAGGTTTAAGGTGGCTTATTTTTTGATCTTGAAAAAATACTTCTCCGCTAGTTGGTTTATAATTTCCTGTGATAATATTAAATAAAGTCGTCTTTCCAGCTCCATTAGGGCCGATTAAACCAAAAATTTCTCCTTTTTGGATGCAAAAAGAAGTCTCGTTGATCGCTTGCACTTCTCCAAAAGATTTAGTGATATTTTTTAATTCTAGTATCATTTAAATCCTTTCTTTCTAGAGTTTTTGCTTAAAAAGAAATTCAGTTCCTTATCTCCAAAAATTCCTCTTCTTGCAAAAAGCATAACTAAGATTAACACTAAAGAGAAAGCAACCATGCGAAGACCTGGCATAGACTCGATATTAATATTTAAAATATCAATTTTAATTTGTAATTCATCTAAAAATCTTAACCATTCCATACCACCTATAACCAATATAGATCCAATTACAGCTCCAGTTGTTGAACCAAGTCCACCTAAAACAATGATAATTAAAAGTACAAAGGTGAATTCAAAACCAAATTGTTCAGGAGAAACTGATCCAAGAAGACATACTAAAAGTCCTCCACCTACTCCTTCCAAAAAAGCAGAAGTTGAAAAAGCAAGAGTTTTAATCCAAAAAGTATTAATACCCATAGCACTCGCAGCATCTTCATCATCACGTATGGCTTTCATAGCTCTACCAAATTTAGAATACACTAAATTCAAAATTAAAATAACCGCAATAATTGCAATACCACCTGTCCAATATAAATTAGAAAACAAAGGAACACCATTTAATCCCATAGAACCATTTGTTAAACTTGGAAAATTAATAGCTAATTTTTGTATGATAATACCAAAACCTAAAGTCACAATTGCTAAATAATCACCTCTGACTCGAAAAACCGCAAAAGAAAGGATTAAAGATAAAACGCAAGCACTAAATCCGGCAATGATAAGAGCTAAAATAAATGAATTTGTATGTAAAGCTAAAATAATAGGACTAGGATCTTCTAGGCTAAATAAATCATTTTTTTGATCAACACTTAAAAGCACCAGAGCAGCCGCATAAGCACCAATAGCAATAAAACCATTAGGCTCTAATGAAAATTGCCCAGTCACGCCATTGATAAGATTATAACTCACGGCTAAAGTGATATAAATAGCAATTTGATTTAAAATCCCTATTCCATAGCTATCAAAATAATGCGGCGCTATCACAATAAAAGCAATAGCTAAAATAATATAAATTAAAGCAGAAAATTTCATCTTTATCATCTAAAACCTACTTTTTTCAAAATTAATACCTAAGATTCCCGTTGGTCTAAAAAGTAAAATAAATACCAAAAAGATAAAGGCAAAGGCATCTTTAAAGCCTGAAAGATCTGGAAAAAAAGCAACAACCATCACTTCAGTAAGCCCTATAATCAATCCACCTAAAACAGCACCAACCACAGAACCAATCCCACCTAAAACAGCTGCCGCGAAAGCTTTCAGCCCTACTAAAGTTCCCATGGTAGGATAAACTGAATAATAATTACTCGACCAAAAAATTCCAGCTAAAGCCGCTAAAGCAGAACCTAAAGCAAAAACAATAGCTATAATACGATTTGCATTAATTCCCATTAAATTTACCGTTTGTATATCAAAAGCTAAAGCACGAATAGCAATACCGTATTTGCTTTTATATAGCAAGATAAGAACGATAAACATCACAAGCAAAGTCACCAAAGGAACCAATAAAGAACCTAAAGTCATGCTGACTTTGCCTAAGGTAATCATTTTTTCAAAAATTGGAGGAACTGGAAATTGCTGCTCCGTTGAAGTAAAAATCATATTAAATAAATTTTGCAAAAAGAAACTAATACCAATAGCTGTAATTAATAATGAAATTCTAGGAGCTTTTCTTAAAGGCTTATAGGCAATTTTATCAATAATTACCCCAACAAGAGAAGAAAACATCATAGAAGCTATTAAGGCAACTATAAAAATTGCTAAAATGTATTGATTATCTAATAAAGTAGTGTTGATAAACGGGGAAAGACAATTGATAAGCAAAAGAGCTATGTAAGCTCCAACCATCATTATGTCACCATGGGCAAAATTAATAAGTCTTAAAACACCATAAACCATAGTATAGCCTACAGCAATAAGAGCATACATACTCCCCAAACTCAAACCATTAACAATTTGTTGAAAAAATAAAATCGAGTCCATTTTAGTCCTAAGGATTTATTATATCTTTATATATTGGTTTTTGATTTTTAATTTCTTTTACAATAATAGAACGAATAGCATTGCCATTTTTATCTATACTGATAATTCCAGAAACGCCTTCATAATTTTTAGTTTGATGAATTTTATCATTGATGCACTCACTTGTTAGATTATCTTTACAAGCATTCATGGCATTGAGCATTACAAAGTATGCATCAGCACCTATTGCTGAAAAAGCAGGGACATCTTTATCTTTTTTCTCTTTTTCATAAGCTAAGATAAATTCCTTACCCAATTTTGTCACAGGATTGTAAGAATCAAAACTATCGGTGAAAATATAATTATCAGACGCTTCTTTAGCTAATTTTATAAAAGTTGCATCAGCAACACCATCAGCAGAGCCCATAGGAGCATTTAAGCCTATGATTTTTGATTGTCTTGCAAATAAAGCCGCCTCACTATAATAAAGTGGTAAATAAATAAAATCTGGATTTAAAATTTTAATTTGAGTAATTATAGCTCTAAAATCTTTATCTCCTGAATTTACCCTTAATACCTTTAAGATTTTTCCACCTCTTGCTTTAAATTCCTTTTCAAAAGCTTTTGCTAAACCCAAAGAATAATCCGTACTTTGATCTACTACTACAACTGCTTTTTTAAAGCCAAATTTTTCATTAACATATTTTGCCAAAGAAGATCCTTGAAAACTATCCATAAAACATACCCTGCTAGAATATTTTTTATTTTCCAAAAGTTTATCTCCAGTTGCTGCGGGTGCAATCAGTGGAATTTTATTATCTTCAGCCACTCTCATAACTTGCAAGGTGTTAGCAGTAATCATCTCACCAATAATGCCCAACACTTTATCTTGAGTAACTAGACGAGTCGCCGCACTTGAAGATTCTATTTTATCACCTTTGGTGTCTAAGACTATTAAATTGATCTTGTCACCATTTTTCAAAGTTCCTTGCATTTTATTTGCAATCTCAATACCATCTAGGGCACTTTGTCCATAAGCTGCTGTAGCTCCACTTAAAGGCAAAACGACTCCTAAATTAATATCCTTAGCTTCTAAATTTAAAATTAAGAATGCAATTAAAATTATTTTTTTATTCATGAGTGCTCCTAAGGTTTTATCAAAGTTTTATAAACCTGCTTACCATTTTGAATTTCTTTTATAACAACAGGACGAACAGCATTTCCATTAGCATCAATACTTATAAAACCTCCAACGCCTTCATAATTTTTAGTTTGATGAATTTTATCATTGATGCACTCACTTGTTAGATTATCTTTACAAGCATTCATGGCATTAAGCATAACATAATAAGCATCAGCACCCATTGCTGAAAAAGCAGGAAGATTCTTATCTCCTTTTTCTTTTTCATACTCGGCAATAAATTTTTTACCGCGATTTGTTAGAGGATTGTTAGAATCAAAACTATCAGTAAAAATCACACCATTAACAGCACTTGAACCTAATTCTATAAAGGTTTTATTATTCACTCCATCTCCTGCAGTTAATAATTTATTAAATCCTAGTTGCTTAGCTTGCCTAGCTATTAAAGCTGCCTCAGGATGATAAATTGGCATATAAACAAAATCAGGATTTAAACCCTTTAGTTGTGATACTATCGCTCTAAAATCTTTATCTCCAGAGCTGATGATTAATTTTTTTAAAACTTTTCCGCCATTAGCCTTTAAAGATTTTTCAAAAGCTTTTGCCAAACCTAAAGAATAAACATTACTTTGATCAATGATAATAACAGCATTTTTTAAATTCAAATCTTTAGTAATATAAGTAGCAAATTTATCTCCTTGAAAACCATCACTAAAACAAACACGAGAGGCATATTTTTTACCATCCAAAAGCTTATCCCCTGAAGCTACTGGAGCTATAAGAGGAATTTTTTTATCTTCGATAATAGAAATTGCTTGAATTGTATTTGGCGTAGTGGTTTCTCCAATGATACCTAAAACTTTATCTTGTGTAATTAAACGATTAACACCACTTGCTGTTTCGAGTTTATCACCCTTAGTATCGATTATAATTAATTTAACTATATCGCCATTATCAAGCTTCGGATTTAATTTATTAGCAAACTCAACTCCGCTAAAAACATCTTGCCCATAAGCAGCTACTGATCCTGTTAATGGCAAAACAACACCTATATTAATTGTTTTTGCATATAAACTGCAATTTATAAAAATAAAAATATTTAACAAAAAAACTATTTTTTTCATTGCCAATCCTTTTTAAATTATTTTAAAAAAATATTATGTTTTGTTTTTTGCGAAGGTTCTTTTTCTATCAAATCTTTAACTTGCAAATCAAGAGCAAAGTTATCTCCTTTGATATAAGCAATAATATTATCCATATCATCATGGCTTAAATTTTTAGCGTATAAGGCCATTTGAGAAGTCATCGTGGAAGCATTATCCAAAGTATAGCCCATTAAAACTGTTTTAATATCTTCTGCGGACATATCCTTTAGTGCTCTATAGCGAGAGGTGCTTTTTTCACCATTATCCCCATGACAAACATTGCATTTATTTTTAAAATAAATCTTTTTAGCTTCAGCTAAATTATATTGTTTATTAGCATCAAAAGTATAACCAAAAATAGATTTTAAGTTAATGCCAAAAAGAGCCACGATAAAGATAGAACTCATAAAAAACAAACGAAAAATCATCATATTTCCTTAATTTATTTTACTTATATTGATATCATGCTTGTTAAAATTATAGCTATGGATATTTTTACTCTTTGAATTTCCATATGTATAACGTATGGTTCCAGATACTTCAATATCTTTAAAAATTTCATCCAAAGGTGTCGCATCGCAAACACTTAAACAAAATATCATCGAAATAAAAAATAATATTATTTTCATACACACTTTCTATAAAAATCAAAGAGTTGATTATATCAAAAAAAGATAATCAATCTTAATGATTTCCTTTATGTAAAAAATAAAGACCTAAGCAAAGTGCTAAGATAGAACCTGCCAAAAAAGCCATATCTGCAGGTGTTGAAAATTTCATTTGCAAAACTCGTTGAAAAAAATTTACAATCAAAACCATAATAATGACTTTTGCTAGTTTATCTTTAAGTTGATCTAAACTATGCACTTCCAAAACTTTACTTTGTTTCATTTGTTTAAATTCTTCAATTTCGCTAATAAAAAGCTCATAAACTCCAAAAGAAAAAATAAATAAAACCAAAGCCATTAAATAAAGATCTACAGCTCCTATAATCAAAGCAACAACATCTTCATGTAAATCGATATTTGCATTTAAACCAAAAAAATAATTATAAGTGTAAAAAATCACTTTAAAAACATCATAACTTGCAATCACAAAAAGTACAAAAGCACCTACAAGTCCAAATATAACAGGTAAAATGGTAACTATACGACTTTTAATCAATAAAGATTCAAAAATTCTTTCTAACATTATTTTTCCTGATTATTTTTCAACTCTAACCATTTTTGAGCAATTCTAACAGCATTAGTCGCTGCTCCTACACGAATTTGATCCGCAACACACCACAAATGAAGTATTTTTTTATTGTATTGATCTGAACGAATTCTTCCAACATAAGTTTCATTAGTATCACTTGTAGTTAAAGGCATAGGATATTTTTTATTTTTTGGATCATCTAAAACAACAACATTTGGAGCTTTTTTCAAAATTTGACGCGCTTTAGCAGCGTCAACCTCTTGATTAAAATGCATAGTAATAGACTCGCTATGACTTCTTAAAACCGGAACCCTAACACAGGTTGCTGAAATTTGAAGCTTTTTATGTAAAATCTTTTGAGTTTCATTGATCATCTTTAACTCTTCTTTAGTGTATCCACCATCTGTAAATTCATCAATGTGCGGAATTAAATTTAAGGCTAAAGTATGCGGAAAAGTTTGGGCTTTAAATTCATCTAATTTAAAAGCAAAAAAGCTTTGCATTCCTTCAACTAATTCTTGCATACCTTCTTTACCTGCACCACTAGAAGCTTGATAAGTACTTACATCTACTCGCTTAAGATCAAAAGCATCATCAAGTGGTTTTAAAATATGTACCATTTGTATCGTTGAACAATTTGGATTTGCAATAATTCCTGTTTTTTTCCAATCCTTAATATCTTCAAAATTACATTCTGGAACAACTAAAGGAATATCTTTGTCCATTCTAAAATAACTAGTATTATCAATAACTACAGCACCACACTCAACTGCAAATTTAGCGTATTGTTTGCTTATATTTCCACCTGCGCTAAAAAAAGCGATATCGACTGGATTTTCCTTAAAAGTATCTTCTTTTAATTCTTTTACTTTATAAACTTTTCCTTTAAATTCTATCTCATCTCCTGCACTTTTAGCACTTGCTAAAGGCAAGATATTTTCAACTGGAAATTCAAGCTCTTCTAAAACGTTTAAAATTTCCTCTCCGACAGCACCAGTTACGCCAACTATGGCTATTTTTTGCTTTTTTGCCATTTTATTCCTTTATTTGATATTGCTTGATTTTTTTCTCTAAAATTTCAAGGCTCATTCCAAGTTCATTTGCTGCTTTTTGTTTATCAAAACCAAGTTCTTTTAAAATTTGCTCTAACAATTCTTTTTCTAAATTTTTCACATCTTTTTTAAAAGTTCTAGCTTCCAAAAATAAATCTTGAGATAAAATTTCATCTCCTTCGCTTAAAATACAAGCACGTTGTACTATAGAAATAAGTTCTCTGATATTACCTGGATAATTGTATTCCAATAAGGTTTTTTCAGCTTCCTTGCTTAGACATTTGTTTTCAAAATTATACTCTTGACAAGTTTGCTCAAGAACTTTATTAGCAATTTCTAAAATTTCCTCCTTGCGCTCTCTTAAAGGTGGAATATTTATAGGAATAGTATTCAAACGATAATAAAGATCTGATCTAAAATCTCCATTTTTTATTTTTTCATCTAAATTAGCGTTAGTTGCACTTATAATTCTTACATCGATTTTAATATTTTTAGTACTTCCAAGTCTCACAATCTCTTTTTCTTGTAAAGCCCTTAAAAGTTTTGCCTGTATCTCATAAGGCATTTCGCCAATTTCATCTAAAAATAAAGTTCCTCCATTAGCCATTTCAAAAAGACCTATTTTGGTAGCATTAGCGTCTGTAAAGGCTCCTTTTTCAAATCCAAACAATTCGCTTTCTATTAAATTTGCAGGAATTGCAGCCATATTAATAGCTACAAAAGGCTTATCAAAACGTTGTGAATTTTCATGGATAAAACGAGAAAAAACCTCTTTACCTACTCCACTTTCGCCAAAAAACATAACTGAAGCATCTGTTTTTGCTGCCTTTTTGCTTAAATTTAAAGTTTGTTCTAATTTTTCAGATGTAGAGAAAAAACCTGTGTTTTTATAGGTATTTTGCCCTTTAGGTTTTTTATCAGAAGTTTTTTGACGTATAATCTTTGCACGTTTAATCGCTTCAACTAAAGTTTCTATATCAAAAGGTTTGGTTAAAAAATCTTTAACTCCAAGTCGCATAGCTTCAATAGCACGATTTAAGGTTGCATTTCCTGTCATAATAATAAAGTCATATTTGTTTTCACAAGCTTTAACAAACTCAAGACCATCCATTCCTGGCATATTTATATCTGTAATAATTAAATCTGTATTGGAATCAATCTTTTTAAGTGCTTCTGTGGCTGATTTATAGGATTTTATTTTAAATTCCTCGTATTCACCCAAAGCTATTTCAAGAGATTTTCTCATATTGATATCATCTTCTACGATCACTAAATTCATTACCAACCTTTAGAATTTTTACAATAATAACAAAATAAGGCTTAAAGTCACTTTTTTTTAAGATAATATATCATAGCACTTTTTAAACCAAAATCCACGCTAAAACGTAAAGGTAAAATTCTAATATAAATTTCATTTTGAGCTTTCATAAGATCTGTTTTTGTGATATCTTTTATAGAAACATTTGCGCTAGTAAAACAATCGATTAATTCTTCTTTGTGAGAATTTAAAAAATTAAGCTTGATATTTTTTGCCATATAATCATCGATCATGCCTAACTCAGTTTTAGGAATTTTTTTAAAATCATTATCATTGTAAGGTATTTCGCAAGCAAATTCACTGATAGTATTTTCACTTTGAGTCATAGCCAAAGAGATATTTTGACTTTGATGAAAAAGAACTAAATTTTTACTTGAAAGCTCTGCCCAAAATATAAATTCATCTTGAGCAAAAACCTTCAAGCTTAAAAAAATCAATAAGCAAACAATTCTTTCCACTTGTCCGCATCAATCTTAAGTTCTACATTTACCCTATAAAGACCTTGATTGAAATTTTCATCAATAATACTTGCATTCTTAATCAATCCATTTACTTGAGCAGTAATAGTTGAACTTCTAAGCATAGCATCTTTCACAGTATCTTTACCATTTACTTTCACACCATAAAGTTTACTTGCAAGTTGTCTGTAAGCATCTGTAATAGCTGCTCTTTTTGCTAATGCAAGTGCTTGGGCCGTAGAAACAGTATTCATTGGAGCAATACCTTCTCCAACAGCAGTAAAACTAAGTTCGCTATCTGTTGTATCAGGAGCTAACATTTTTTCTTGCTTGATAATATCGCGCACATCATCTTTATCAACTTTTTGCACAATAATTTCTGGAGCTTGAGAATTTACAGAAGCACTACTTGCATTCTTACCCGCTACCCTATTAGTACTTGGCACACAGCCAACAAAAATTCCTGCTACAACTAGCATCATAAAAATTTTTTTCATATTTACACCTTCAAAATTTTTTGTCATTAATATCTATTAAGCAAAAAGCGTTCCAACTTTTTACAAAACTATTCTAAATTTAAATCTGGATTTTCATCACTATTTTCCTCATCAACCTCTTCTTTAGGACATTTAGCAATGCTAACAACTTCATCATTTTCTACATTTACAACAATAACTCCACTAGTATTACGTCCGGCTTTACGAATACTGTGCATATCAACTCGGATCATCTTTCCGCTACTTGTAAGAGCCATCAAATCCATATCTTCATCTACAATCACCACACTAATAAGTTCTTTAGTCTTATCGGTGAGTTTCATACAAATAACACCCTTACCTCCTCTACTTTGAAGTCTATATTCTCCAGCATTTGTGCGTTTCCCTATACCTTTAGCACTAACACTTAGAATTTCTTGCTCATCATTTTCTATGACAACAGCACCCACCAATTCATCATTTTTTTCCTTAAATTTAATAGCCGTTACACCACGACTTACGCGACCAATTTCACGCACTTTTGCAAGAGGAAATTTGATACACATACCTTTTTTTGTAACCGCAAAAAGCATTTTTCCTTTTGTTTCCTCTAATAATTCTTCATTTTCCACTTCATTTTCTGTATCAATATTATCTGCAACTGAAGCTAAAGAAATTTCTTCTTCATCCCTTTGAACAATGATTGCAGTAACTAATTCATCATTTTCATCTAAATTAATCGCTTTTACACCAACACTACGTATATTTTGATATTCACTTAAATTAGTACGCTTAACTATACCATTTTTTGTAAAGAAGCATAAAGATTTACTTTGATCAAAATCAGTTGTTGGAATAATTGCCATAATTTTTTCTTCAGCTTGCAAATTGATCAAATTAACAACAGCTTTTCCTTTAGCAGTTCTTGATCCTTCTGGAATTTTATAAACTTTCAACCAATAAAGCTGACCACGATCGGTTACAAACATCAAAGTATCATGAGTATTTGCGGTAAAGAAGTTTTCTATAAAATCATCATCATAGGTTGTAACAGCGAGCTTACCCTTACCACCACGTTTTTGTTTTTCATACTGTTTGCTTGGAACACGCTTGATATAACCACGATGAGTAATAGTTACCACCATATTTTCATTTGGAATTAAATCTTCCATGTCTATATCATCATAATCATCTTCTATTTGAGTCATACGCGGTACATTAAATTTAGCTTTAATTTCTTTTAATTCATCGCGGATTAAGTCTTCAAGTAATTTTTCGCTTTTTAAAATTTCGTCCAATCTTGCGATTTCTTTCATAAGTTCTGCGAGTTCATTTTCAATTTTTTCTCTTTCGAGTCCTGTTAAACGACCTAATTTCATATCTAAAATAGCATTAGCTTGAATTTCACTCAAGCCAAATTTTGCCATTAAAGAATCTCTTGCGCTAGCATTATCAGGACTATTTTTAATCAAAGCTATTACATCATCAATATTATCAAGTGCGACAGTAAGACCTTCTAAAATATGTGCTCTTGCTCTTGCTTTTTGAAGTTCAAAAATAGTTCTTCTAATAATGACTGTTTTTCTATGAGTTAAAAAGAGATTTAAAAGTTCGCTTAAAGAAAAAATCTTTGGTTCTTTATTGTGAATTGCAAGCATAATCACACCAAAGGTGCTTTCCATTGTTGTAGATTTGAAAAGATTATTTAAAACAATTTCGCTCATTGCTTCACGTTTAAGCTCTATGACAACACGAATTCCTTCTCTATCGCTTTCATCTCTGACTTCAGAAATTCCTTCAATCTGTTTTTCTTTTACAAGATCAGCAATTTGCTCTATAAGTCTTGCTTTATTGGTTTGATAAGGAAGTTCATCTATAACAATAATATCTTTATTTGACTTTTTCTCTATATGAGTTTTTGCCCTAATCTTTACGCGACCACGTCCAGTACGATAAGCTTCAATAATGCCTTTTTTACCATATATAATACCACCGGTTGGAAAATCAGGACCTTTAATAAACTGCATCAATTCTTCTAAAGTGGCATTTTTATTATCAAGCAAATACAAAAGACCATCAACTAATTCATTTAAACTATGTGGAGGAATATTGGTTGCCATACCCACAGCAATACCGCTAGATCCATTGAGTAATAAATTTGGCACCCTAGCAGGCAAAACATCAGGTTCATTCATAGAATCATCATAATTTGGAATAAAATCCACCGTATCTTTATCAATATCACGTAAAAGCTCTTCAGCTAAAATAGTCATTCTAGCTTCAGTATAACGCATTGCAGCAGCACCATCTCCATCTATAGATCCAAAGTTTCCCTGTCCATCTATAGTTGGATAACGCATAGAAAAATCTTGCGCCATTCTTACCAAAGCATCATAAACAGCGGTATCGCCATGTGGATGGTATTTACCGATCACATCCCCGACAATACGTGCGGATTTCTTGTAAGCACTACGACTTCCAACACCAAGATCATTCATAGCATAAAGAATTCTTCTATGCACAGGCTTTAAGCCATCCCTTGCATCTGGAAGGGCACGCCCGATAATAACACTCATAGAATAATCTAAATAACTACTTTTAATGGAATTTTCTATATCGATAATCTCAATATCAGAATCTTTGTTAAAAATATTTTCCATAAAAATCCTTCCACAATATTGAAATTTTTATTTTACCATATTAAACTTTTGCATCAGCTAAAACAAGGGCAAAAAGAACAGAAATTTTGTTTTTTTCTAAAAATTTTTTAGCCTCTAATAAACTAGAACCCGAAGTTACAATATCATCAATCAAAATCACAGGGTAAGAAATTCTTTTTAAAAGTTTAAAATTTCTTTTATTTTTTTGCCTATATGCCAAACTTTTTCCAGAATATTTTAAAGAATTTTGAGAATGCAAAGCCCCGAATACAGGCTTAATAAACTGTGTTTTTAAGTATTTAGCTAAAATGGCTGAATGAGAATAGAGTAAATTTTCCACCCTATCATCTAAAGCTATAACATTGATTTTTTGATCAGGAGAAAAGAAATTTTTAAATTTAGCAAAACTAAGTCTTGCTAAAAAATGAAAAACAAAATAACCATAAAAATGATGTTTGGAATGTAATAAATGTTTTATCTCGTGATATTTATAAAAAGAATACACTTTAAAATTATCCTCAAGAATTCTTACCCCTAAAGAAAAATCGGATAATTCTTGAGAACAATCATTGCAAAAACAAAGCAGAGTAAAACCTCCGCAATTTAAACATTTCAAAGCTCTGAAATAATACTCGCTGCTTTATTAGCCATTTGTTTTATAAGTAAATGTGTATAAAATGGAACATCTTTTAAATTTTCAAAACCTTGCACATCTTGTTTTGTGCGTAAGGTGAATTTTCTATTTTTATTAACATCGCTTAAATTTAAAACTCCAACAAGTTTTGAATGTAACCCTGCTCCATCTTGTCTTGCACTGTATTTTGAAAAAGCAAGATCAATTTTAGTCACATAAGGAGAATCCGCACTATTATCATCAAGTACCACAATGCCTCTAGCTTGAAGTTCTTGTTTTAAATAAACATAAAAAATAGCATTAAAATCTAAATCTACGTACAATTTTTGATTTTTTGCAAAAAATACCTTTTGCTCCTCTTTTAAATCATAAAAACGATGTAAATATACTTTTTTCAAAGCTACCGCAGTATCTAGGGTGCGTTTATTAGCACAACATTGAATTCCAACATCGCTGATATATAAAAGACCTTTTATTTTAGCCTCATAACCACTCGGGCTTTCACAAGGACTACACGCCGAATTTTTAGAAATTTGATTAACTTGATCAAAAGTATTCTTGCTAGCACAAGAATTCAAAAACAAAGCAGCAAGTACAAAAATCAAACACTTTTTAATCATTTTTTCTCCTTAAATTTATTATAAAAAATTATTTTTCAAGCATTGTATTAAAATTATCAACAAATTTCAAGTGCAATTTAAAAATAAGTTAAATTTAAGAACTTAATCAATTTTTAAAACACTTAAAAAGGCTTCTTGAGGTAAATGAACTTTACCAATAGCCTTCATTCTTTTTTTGCCCTCTTTTTGCTTTTCTAAAAGCTTTCTTTTTCTAGTAATATCCCCGCCATAACATTTTGCAGTTACGTTTTTTCCCATAGACTTAACCGTTTCCCTTGCAATGATTTTATTTCCTATACTTGCTTGAATAGCAACTTCAAAAAGTTGTCTAGGAACGATTTCTTTCATCGCACTTACAAGCTCTCTTCCTTTACTAAGCGCTTTTTCATTTGGCACAATAATACTTAAAGCATCGACATTTTCTCCCGCTACTTTAATATCAAGCTTAACCAAATCTCCAACACGAAATTCAATCGGCTCATAATCAAAACTCGCATATCCTTTAGTTAAAGATTTCAATTTATCATAAAAGTCCATCACAATTTCATTTAAAGGTATATCATATTCTAATAAAACACGTGCAGGCGTAATATAGTCCATTTTCACCTGCATCCCTCTTTTGCGATTTAAAAGAGTGATTAAATTTCCTAAAAACTCACTCGGAGTGATAATCGTAGCTTTGACATAAGGCTCTTTAATATGATCGATTTTATTAACTGGTGGGAGTTCGCTAGGGTTTTGAATTTTCAAAAGCTCTCCATTGGTTTGATAAATTTCATAAGTTACCGTTGGAGCTGTAGCAATAAGATCTAGATTAAATTCTCTTTCTAATCTTTCTTTAATAACCTCCATGTGCAAAAGACCTAAAAAACCAACCCTAAAGCCAAAACCTAAAGCCAAAGAAGTTTCTGGCTCGTAGGTAATGGAACTATCATTGAGTTTTAATTTATCTAAAGCATCCCTTAAATCCTCAAATTTGTCCGTTTCTATAGGGTAAAGTCCTGCAAATACAAAAGCCTTTGCTTTTTCAAAACCCCCTATAGCCTCTTTAGCTTTATTTTTAGTTAAAGTGATGGTATCTCCAACTTGCACATCGCCAACAGTTTTAAGCCCCAAAACGACAACTCCAACCTCGCCTGATTTTAAACTTTGCGTTTTAATCGGATTTAAAGGATGGGGATGAAAAAGATCTTGGACGATATGCTTTTTATTTGTATTCATTACTAAAACTTCATCATTTTTAGAAATTTGCCCTTCATAAATTCTCACTAAAGCCAAAGCACCTAAATAATTATCAAACCAAGAATCATAAATTAAAGCTTTAGTAGGAGCTTCATTGTCTATTTTTGGTGCTGGAATTTTAGTGATAATTGTTTCTATAAGCTCTTTTATCCCTAAACCTGTTTTAGCACTCACACAAATTGCATCCTTGCAATCTATACCTATAATATGCTCGATTTCATGTTTAACTTTTTCTACATCCGCATTTGGAAGATCGATTTTATTGATAACTGGGATAATCTCAAGGTTATTTTCAAGAGCGATATAAACATTGGCTATAGTTTGTGCTTCAACGCCTTGCGAAGCATCGACTACAAGTAAAGCTCCCTCACAACTTGCCAAAGATCTGCTTACTTCATATGAAAAATCGACATGACCTGGAGTGTCGATTAGATTTAAAATATATTTTTGATTATTAAAGGTGTATTCTAAACGAACAGATTGGGCTTTTATCGTAATACCTCGTTCTTTTTCTATATCCATAGTATCCATAACTTGAGCACTCATTTGTCTATCGCTAATGGCTCCGCATTCTGAAATGATTCTATCTGCTAGAGTACTTTTTCCATGATCAATATGTGCTATGATTGAAAAATTTCTAATATTTTCCATTGTCTTCCTAAAAAATGTACTTTTTAAAATTTTAGCAAAAATATTTTTCAGAAATGATTAAATTTGGTTTTGGTAAACACTTAGCGATTTTTTATATTCTTTTTTTAAATCCTCTTTATCTAAACCATAATTTGATATAGCCTAGTCCTTATTATACTGAAGTATTGCTAGTTTTTTCAAAGTTTCTCTTAGATTAAAAAAGGCTTTAGCTGAAATTAATTTAGACAAAAATTAATAATACCTATTTTATTCCTTAAAAATTTTTACTATTTTTTACCTTCTAAATTTCTTTAACGATTAAATCTTGTTCTAAATTGGCTAATTCTAAATGTTATTTTTAAATTAGAAATGGATTTGGGTTAAATTTAAAAAATCATTTTATAATGATTACTTTTCTTAAGCTTAAGTTTTTAAAATATTAATTTTAGATTTTATAAAAAAACTTCTTCATGCTATACCCAGATAAAAGCAATAAAATAAAGGTTATATTTTATAGAACTTCAAAATTTTATATCTTCTAAAATACACTCCACGCTAGAATAAAATCTATAATCCAAATATTTTCTTTATTTTTGTTTCAAATTTTATTAATTTTTTATTGTTTAAATCTGATATTTGGGCATTCAAAGTATTAATTTCATTTTGCAAGGGTGCTAATTTGATTGGATCTTTTCTTTGATTATATTGTTCGATAGCAATTTTATATTCTTTTAAATATTCGCAAAGATGAGTAAAATCATATTCTTTTGAAATTTTAAATTCCGTTTCTTCTGGAATTTCTAAATCTTCTATTTTTATTTCTTTTGATGCAAGAAGAAAACCTATAATTCCAATATCTTCTCTATTATTTTCCCAAATTTTATCAAACCAAGTAAATAATGGTTTTTTAACATTTTCATCTAATGATTGATGAATTTTAATTTCGGAGTTAATTATAAAATTATATTCTAAGGCATTAAAACCTTGAGTCTCAAAAATTCCTTGTAAAACTTTTTGATCTTTATTTTCAAATATACAATAAGAAAATATTCTTTGTTTGTTGTGATAATACATTCCTAAAATCTTCATTCCAAAATACTCTTTTGGAAAATTAATTTTTAACTCCTTAGAACTTTTTAAATCATAAACATTTTCTTTATACAGATAAGTTCTTTGATTGGTAAAATTATTGTTTTTAGTTTCTATTATTTCATCTAAATCTAAAATTTTAAAATCAGGTATATTGAAACTTATATTCTTTTTGGGTTTCTTAAAAAAATTAAAATTTTCACAAATATTTTGCGCCATTTTTGAATAAACAAAATCCATAGGATGCTCTACTTCAAATAAATTAAATTGAGTATAAAAATCTAATAAATTTTCCCTTAAACAAAATTCATAAGCATCGATAAAATTAAAACCATATCTTTCACTTTGAATTTTATGAAAAGATCTATACTTTCCACCACAAAAAACATAATGTTGCCATTGAATAATTAAAACTTTTTTTTGCAATTTACTTAAAATTTTATAAATATAATTATAAATTGGCAAGATAAATTGACTACGATTTTCATCTCTAAGATAAGCTTGAGTGGTTGGAGTAAAAATAATTAGATCTGCTTCTTCTAAAATCTGTCTATTTTTCTCTCTATATAAACTATATACATGCCCCAAAGGATGAATTGATGGAAATCCCAAAGCATAGACCTTTGCATTAGAATTTTTTAAGGATTCTGCAAAACTATTCATCCAAGTAGATTCGCAAGAACCAAATAAAATAATTTTCATAAATCAAAAGCCTTGCTTATCATTTGCCTAATGCTCTCAAAACTTTCAAAATACATAGGTCTCATAAAATCAGAATCTAAAGTTTTATTATAATATTTTTCTATCTCATTGATTAAATTCATTACATCTAAACTATCGATGATATTAGCACTAACTAAATTTTGTATATTTTCATCAACATCAGTTCTGCCTATATTGATAAAAAACTGCTTAATCTCTTCCATTTTCTCTCCTTAAAGTTCTTTATAGTAATTCCTATCAATCTTACCATTTTGATTGAGTTTAAAACTATCTATTCTTTTAAAATGTTTAGGTA
>NZ_JACHTR010000027.1:0-19732 GCF_020135975.1 Campylobacter sp. W0014
GGAAGACCTTGGTTTTTTCTATCAAATAAAATAAATCTTTCATCTTTTAAAGTGTATTCTTTGGCAATGTTTAATGAATTTTCATCAGTACTTCCATCATTAACTAAAACAACTTGTAAATTTTTATAAGTTTGATTGATAACACTGTCTAAACATTCTTTTAAATAATCTTGTACATTATATATTGGTATAACTACGCCAACTGTTCTATCATTTTTCATCGTTGTTTTTCCTTAGTGTTAAATCATTTGGGATAATTTATTTTTAAAATATATTTTTTGTTATAATTTTAAAAACTTATTTTATCAAAAAAAAAAAAATGAAAATTCAAATTTAAAAAAGTGAGAAATATGTCAAAACTTTATCTAATGTCTTTAGGTTGTAATAAAAATTTAGTTGATAGCGAGATTATGCTAGGGTGTCTGAGTGCTTATGAATTGTGTTATGATCCAAGTATAGCAGATGTTTTGATTGTCAATACTTGTGGTTTTATAGAAAGTGCTAAAAAAGAAAGTATTAATGCGATTTTAAATTTACACGAGCAAAGAAAAAAAGATTCACTTTTAGTGGTTACAGGCTGTTTGATGCAACGTTATCAAGAAGAATTGATGAAGGAATTACCCGAAGTTGATCTTTTTACTGGCGTGGCTGATTATGAAAGAATCGATGAAATGATACTTAAAAAAACGAATTTATTTTCCTCTTCGACGTATCTGCAAAATGAAAACACAAAAAGAGTAATCACGGGTTCTAATTTTCATGCTTTCATAAAAATTGCAGAAGGGTGTAATCAAAAATGTTCATTTTGTGCTATACCAAGCTTTAAAGGCAAGTTAAAATCAAGAGAAATTTCAAGCATTGTTGCTGAAGTTAGGGATTTGGTGCAAAAAGGTTATAAGGATTTTTCATTTATTGCACAAGATACGAGTTCTTATTTGTTTGACAAAGGCGAAAAAGATGGGCTTATACGTTTAATCGATGAGGTGGAAAAAATAGAGGGTGTAAGAGCAGCTAGAATTTTATATCTTTATCCAACGAGTGCGAGTGAAGCTTTGATCAAACGCATCATAGCTTCTAAAATTTTTGTGAATTATTTTGATATGCCTTTGCAGCATATTAGCGATTCCATGCTTAAAATTATGAAGCGTGGGGCTGGGCAAAAAAAACTTAAAGAAATGCTCACTTTAATGAAAAATGCGCCTGATAGTTTTTTACGCACAGGTTTTATTGTGGGACATCCTGGAGAGAGTGATAGGGATTTTGAAGAGCTTTGTGATTTTGTCCAAAATTTTGGTTTTGATAGAGTGAGTGTTTTTGCTTATTCTAAAGAAGAAGATACGGCAGCTTTTGATATGGAGCAAATTCCTTTTAAAACAATCAATGCTCGTCTTAAAAAAATCGAAAAAATTATTGATAAGGTTTTAGAGGGAAGTTTTGAAAAAGAAGTGGGCAAAAAGCGTTTGGTGGTTTGCACTGGGGAAAGTAGTGAAGGAGCTTTTTTCATCGCAGGAAAAGATTTAAGGTGGGATAGGGAAATTGATGGAGAAATTCTTATCAATGAAAGTGAGTGCGGTGATTTGGAAATGGGACAAATTTATGAGTGTGAGATCACTCAAAGCTTGGATAAAAAATTAATCGCTAAGGCTTTAAGAAAAATCGATGCAGATTAAGTATGAAATTTTAGAATTATTAAAAAAGGGTAAAAATTTACTCGCTTTTTCTTATGGGAGTGATTCAAGTGCACTTTTTTATTTTTTAATGCAAAATGATATTTCATTTGATCTAGCTTTGATTAATTATAAAACTAGGATAAATAGTGATAAAGAAGAAAATGAAGCTAAAAAACTTGCTTTAAAATTTCAAAAACAAATTTTTATAAAAACCGCTCCCAAATTTAAAGGCAATTTTGAAAAAGAAGCTAGGGATTTTCGCTATAATTTTTTCCATCAAATTTGCCTTGAAAATTCTTACGATCATCTTATTTTAGCTCATCATCTTAACGATCAATTTGAATGGTTTTTAATGCAGCTTTCTCGAGGAGCAGGTTTGGCAGAGATTTTAGGAATGAATGAAATTGAAAAGCATGAAAAATATTGCATTATAAGGCCTTTGCTTTGTGTAAGCAAGAATGAAATTTTAAATTTTTTAAAAGAGAATGCAATTTTTTATTTTAATGATGAAAGTAATGATGATGTAAAATACTTTAGAAACTATATAAGAAAAGAATTTTCTAATTCTTTTGTTGAAAAATTTTCTAAAGGTTTGAAAAGAAGTTTTGATTATCTAAGTAAAGATCAGCAAAAAATTTATGATTTTGAAAAAATACAAAATTTTAAAGGGATTTTAGTTTGTCCTAAAGAAGAAAGCATGATCGCAAAAGCATTGAAAATTCAAGGGGTTGTTCCAAGTGCCAAACAAAGAGTGCAAATGCTGAAAAGCGATTGTGTTATCAGTGGAAAAATCGCTATAGCTTATAAGGATGATAAAGCTTTTATTTTTAATTACGAGTTTTGCGAAAAACTTCCAAAAAAATTTAAAGAAGAGTGTAGAAAAGCTAAAATTCCAAGATTATTAAGAGCTTATCTTTATAATCATAATATCGAAATTTCAAGCTTTAAGTTTTAAAATTTTTTGATAGCTTAAATGGGTTAAGAAAATCACAAAAAATACTTGAAAAAAAAGTCCTAAAAAAGGAACCGAAGAAAGGACATAAAAACATAAGGTGCTAAATTTAAACTCAAAAGGAGAAAATTTGGCATTAAAACTTTTAAAATTTTGCTGATCTAAAACCGAACTTGTTACATCTAAGATCAATAATTTATGAAAAAGATAGTAAAAAACAAAATAATAAATAAAAAGATTGACAAAAGGCAAAAATAAAGCTAAGGTACAAAGTATAAAAAATAAGCCAAATTTTATAAATATTTTAAAAATTTCAAAAAATACTCTAAAAGAGCCAACTTCTTCTTCAAGGCTATAATGATAATATTTTCTATTGATTTCTTTAACAATAAAAGGGGTTAGAAAAGAGGTGATAAAAAGGGCAAGAAAAACAGAAGCAAAAACAACAATAAAGCCTGAAAATAAAAAGCTTATCACAGTAAGCAATACTTGAACTACATGAAAAGCATAAAACCAAGCCCAAAAAGAATCCTCGCTAACGCTAAATAAAGAGTGAAAATAATTGGTTAAAAATGAAAAACCAAAGATCCCTAAAATACTCATAAATAAAAGACTACAAACAAGAGGGATAAGAGCGAATTTTAAAAATTTAAGCGAAAAAAAATCTTGTAAAGAGAGTTTTAAAATTTGCATGGGGAAACTTTTTTGTATTCTTCTTCAAGATGATTATAAATTTTTTCATAATCGATTTCTGTTTTTAAAATTTCATTTAAAACTTCATTATCTTCTTTACCATTCCAATTTTTTATATAAGTGCCATTTTTGTAACCATGATCTTGTCTAAAGATGTTAAGAACATTTTTTCCTATGTAAATTTGATAAAGACTATTTAAATTAAGACCGCATTTAATTGCTAGAGTAAAATAAACAGATAATAACTCGCCCAAATCAAAGTCAAAGCCGCTGCATTTATGGATAATAAGCTCAATATCGTTTAAAATGCCATAAATTTCACTTTGATTTTCGCTCGGTTTATTTTCTTCTTTGCAAAAATCTTGAAATACACTTACAGAAGCAATTTCTGTAGCAAAAAGGTGAAAATCTTGTTTTTTATTTTCAAGAAGCAAACTTAAAATAAAATGCCAAATATCTACGATTTCTATACGTACATTTTCCCAATTTGTCGGTTCTGAAATATTTTTCCAATGTTTCCACGCAAAAGAATCGATGAGTTCAGCGCATTCCATATAAATACAACGTCTCCAACTGATCAATTTTCCTTCTTTAGTGTAGCCTTCTTCCCAGCCAATACCGTTGGTTTCATCATTTAATTTTTGCTGGAGTTTAAGCATATTTTCTACAATTTGCACATTTTGCATATTTAGCCCTTTTAAGCGTAAAGATTTAAGCCATCTTTTTCTTTATTTTCTTTATTGTTTTGTTCTTGTTGTTTTTCAAGTTGTTTTTTCATTTGCTCTAAAACTTCATCTAAGAGCTTTTTGCTATCTTCTAGCATAGATGCATTTACGTCTTTATTGTTGGTTTGATTTTGTTTTAATAAGCTATCTAATTTATTGGTTAAATTGCTTGCGATAGCATTTTTGTGATTTTCATCTTTTGGGGTTGGTAAAATATCAGCAATTTGCATAGCGGTTTGAATAAGTTCTTTAGGTTTTAATTCTCCTACTTTTGAATTAGCTAAGAAATTATTTAACATAGGTTCTACATCTTTCATGGCGTTTTTGATTTCATCCATATCATTTTGGGTTAATTTGGAACCTTCAAAAGTAAAGCTAAATCCGTATTGATGTTTTAAGCTTAATTGTTTGCCGTCTTTATCATTATAATTTAAACTTTGATTATCATACATTGAAAGACTTAAATGCTTACCACTTTTAGTGGTATAGTCCATAGAAAAACTTTGATTTTTACTCGCATCAATTTGCATAATCAATCCCTTTTTAATTTTTATTGCCATATTATATCGGCTGATTTTAAATTTTGTTGAGTATAATTTTAATTATGGATGAAAAAATTTTAAATTTTATAAAAAATGAAAAACTTTTATCATGGTCTATGATCGATAATGTGGGAGTTTATACCGCTAGTGCTTTTTATGCTTTTGATGAAAAAAATCTTGCTTTCATAATTGCTTCTCATGAAAATACAAAACACATTCAATTAGCTTTTAAAAATTCTAGCGTTGCTGTAAATATTACCAAAGAAAATAAAATTGCTTTTTTAAAAGGGATTCAAGCTAAAGCCGAATTTAAAAGAGCAAATAAAGAACAAGAGAAAATATATTTTTCTAAATTTTCTTTTGCTAGATTTGATAAAAAAGCTAAAATTTATGCCCTTGATATCATTTGGGTTAAATTAACGGATAATACCTTAGGTCTTGTTAAAAAAATAGAATTTTATAAAAAATCTTTTATTGTTTAACAAAATGAGTTAGTATTATACTTTAAGTAAAAATTGGTGGTATAAAAATAAATGTTAAATGTAATTTATGCACTTTTTTTTAGAGAGCTAAAAACCAGATTTGGAGCTAATAGACATTTGGGCTATCTTTGGGTTGTGGGTGAGCCTATGTCTGTTATTTTAGTGATCACTATAATAGGAACAGTTATTAGGGAGTATCATCATCAAGTTATGCCCGAAGGAATTTCTATTTTTATGTTCTTAATTTCTGGCATTATGCCTTTTTTTATGTTTAGAAGCATAATGACTCAACTCATGAACGGTATAGGAGCTAATTTAGGTTTATTTGCTTATAAACCTGTTAAACCTATACATGTTTTTATTGCAAGGACTTTACTTGAATTTTGTATATATTTTGTAATTTTTGTTTCTGTGCTTTTTGTTGCAGGTTGGTTTTTCGGTCTTAATGTTTTTCCTGTAAATTTACTCGGGGTTTTCTTTTGTATTTTTTTAATAATGATTTTGGCTTTTGCTTTAGGAATGTGTTTTGCTATTATTTGGCATTTTTTTGAACCTTTAAGAACTATATTGGGTTATTTTAGTATAGTATTGTATTGGACTTCAGGAATTTTATTTCCAACTTGGCTTACACCCCATGTTTTACTTGAGGTATTTTCTTATAATCCTTTACTTCATCTCATGGAGCTTTTAAAATATAATTTTTTTGAAAATTATCCTTTAAAAATTGATTATAGTTATTTTTATGCAATATTTTGGATTATATTCCTTCTTTTCATAGGATTTTTTATTTATTATTATAATAGACAAGCTTTAGCGGCAATGAGGAAAGAATGATAAAGCTTTTAAATCTTACTAAATCTTATCCTTTGTTCAGTGGCGGAAGGCATTATGTTTTTAAAGATTTTACCTTTGAGTTTCCTGAAAATTGTAGTATAGGTTTAATGGGTAGAAATGGAGCTGGTAAATCAACTTTGATGAGGCTTCTAAGTGGATCTGAGCTTCCAGATAGAGGTAAAATAATAACTAATAAAAAATTATCTTGGCCTTTGGGTTTAAATGCAGCTTTTCAAGGTTCGCTTACTGCAAGAGATAATGCTAAATTTGTAGCAAGAGTTTATGGATACAAAGGAAAAGATTTGCAAGAAAAGGTAAAATTTGTAGAAGACTTTGCCGAAATAGGAAAATTTTTTGACGAACCGATGAAAACCTATTCTTCTGGAATGAGTGCTAGGATTGCTTTTGGGCTTAGTATGGCTTTTGATTTTGATTATTACTTAATCGATGAAGCAGGTGCTGTGGGCGATCCTTCTTTTAGGGAAAAAAGTGTGAAACTTTATAGGGAGAGACTAAGTCAATCAAAGGTAATTATGGTTTCGCATGATGTTGCCGAAATTAAAGAATGGTGTGATAAAATTATTTTTATGGAGGATGGAAAAGCAACTGTTTATGATGATGTTGACGAGGGAATAGCGGTTTATCAAGGAAAGATTTAATGAAAGAAAAAAAGACGTTTATGAAAAAAATTAAAGATCTAAGTATATTTGATTCTTTTAAAATTGTTTGGTTTTTGATGATTTTTGTGGTGATTTATTATACGGTTATTGCCGCACCTCGTTATGTGAGCACAATGATTTTAGATGTAAAATCAACTAGTGGTAATGGAGCTCAAGCAAATGGGGTATTATCTTTGCTCAATACAGCTGCCGCAACAAGCGAGGATTTAAATTATCTAAGAGGCTATATAGAATCGAGCGATATGTTGAAAATTTTAAATAAAACAATTAAATTAAAAAATCTTTATCAAGAGCAACATGTGGATTTATTTTATAAGATTTGGGATTTTAGTTCATTTGAATCATTTCTTAAATATTATAGAAAAAGAGTTAAAGTATATACTGATGAAAATACTAAGTTGTTAAAAGTTGAGGTGGAAGGCTTTTCTCCTGAGACGGCTCACTTAATTGCACAAACTATTATGAAAGAAAGTGAAAAATTTATTAATGAAGTTTCGCATAAATCAGCAAGGGAGCAAATGGCTTTTGCTGAAGTTGAAGTTCAAAAATATAAGGAACGTTATAAAAAAGCTCAAAATGCTTTAATTGCTTTTCAAAATAAATATGGGGTTTTTGATCCTTTGAAACAAGCAGAAGGTAAAGCTAAATTAGTTAATGAAATGGAAAGCAAGTTAGCCCAAAAAGAAGCTAAGCTTTTAAGCTTGCAAAGTTATATGAATGATGCAGCTCCAGAGATTGTAACTTTAAAGGCAGAAATTGTAGCTTTGAAAAAACAATTATTTAAAGAGAAATCTAAAATTTCAGCTAATAATCCTTCTCAAAAACTAAATGATTTGATTGCTAAGTTTCAGGATTTAACTATAGAGGCAAATTTTGCACAAAAAGCTTACGAGGCAGCTTTAAAGGCTTATGAAACCTCAAGAGTTGAAGCTTTAAGAAAAATTAAACAATTGGTAGTTATACAAACACCAGACATGCCTCAAAGTGCAAAATATCCCGAAAGAGTTTATGATATTTTAACAGCTTTTATGGTTTTATCTTTATTATATGGCATTATTAAATTTGCTAAAATGATTATAGAGGAGCATAAGTATTGATGAAAAAAATTGTTTTATTTTTATTTTCTTTTGTTTTTGCTTTTGGTTCAGTGGATGTTTCTCAAATTGCTGCGGTTGAAAATGAGAATGCTAATTTCATATCAGATAAAAATATAAGTATAAGCAATTCCAAGTTTCAACAAGAAAATACAGTAAAAACGGATGATGATATAATTCCTGTTTTTGGCGCGCATCTCTTTAATGGAAATTTTAAAAATTACACTCAAAGGGTTTATAATCCCGATTATAAGATTGCAGTAGGTGATCAAATCAGTTTAAAAATTTGGGGTGCTGTTGAATTTGAACGTGTACTTGTTGTGGATTCTCAAGGTAATATTTTCATCCCAAAAGTGGGTGCTGTTAATTTATTGGGCGTAAAAAACAGTGCTTTGGTGAGCGTGATTAAGGCCCATGTTAATAGGATTTATAAAAGCAATGTTTTTGTTTATGCTGATATGAATGCTTATCAAAATGTTTCTGTTTTTGTAACAGGAAGTGTAAATTCTCCAGGACTTTATCAAGGATTAAGTTCAGATTCTGTGATACAATATCTTGATAAAGCAGGTGGGATTAATTTAGAATATGGAAGTTTTAGAGATATTGAAATTTTAAGAAACAATCAAGTGGTTAAAAATATAGACTTATATAATTTTTTGCTTAAGGGTCAAATGAATCTTTTTCCTTTTAGAAGCGGAGATGTTATTTTAGTGGGTAATGTGCAAAATTATGCCTTTGTAAGTGGGGATGTGCAAAGACCTTTTCGTTTTGAGCTCTCAAATGATATTAAGACTTTAAGTGATTTAGCGCGTGTAGCAGGAGCAAAACCTATAGTAACCAATGCTGTGGTTAAAAGCTATGGAGAGGATCATAAACTCAATGTCAGCGCTTATAATAAAATGCAATTTTCTAAAGTTTTATTACAAACTGGCGATGAGGTGCAATTTAATCCAGAATATATCTCTAAAAATATCACGATTACTGTAAGTGGTGAACATAGTGGGCTTAAAAATTTGGTGGTTAAAAAAGGGACAACTTTAGAGGATGTTTCAAGACTTATTATGTTTAACGATCAATCTAATGTCAATGCTTTACAGGTTTTTAGAAAATCTGTTGCCAAAACTCAAAAAGAACTCATCAATGCTCAACTCAAAGAACTAGAAACCTTGGCTTTAACAAGCACTTCGGTTACCTCTCAAGGTGCTGCTATTAGAGCTGAACAGGCAAAATTGATTCTTGAATTTATCCAAAGGGCTAAGCAAGTTGAACCTAAGGGGCAAATCGTTATTGATAATCCAAAATCTTATAAATCTGTGATTTTAGAAGATGGGGATGTGATCAATGTTCCAAGTAAAAATAATCTTGTAATCGTTCAAGGTGAAGTCTCTTTACCAGGTGCTTTTGTTTTTGACAAGGGTAAAGATTTGAAATATTATATCAATCTTGCTGGAGGCTATGGAGAAAGAGCTGATACTTCCAAGGTTTTAGTTATACGCAGCAATGGTAAGGCTGAAAAATTTAATGGAAATATCACAATGCATCCAGGCGATTCTATTTTAGTTTTACCTAAAGTTGAAAGCGAGAATTTGCAAATCTTTAGCATGCTAACTCAAATTCTTTATCAAATTGCCGTTGCAACAAATGTTGTCTTAAATCTCTAAAGGTTGTTTTTATGGAAGCGATTGAAATTGCAAAAGAAGTTTTTAAAATAGAAGCTGAGTCTATATCTGATTTAGCTTCTCATTTGAATGAAGAATTTAATCAAGCAATTAAATTCATTTTTCAAGCCAAGGGAAGATGTATAGTTAGCGGTATGGGAAAATCAGGTCATATAGGTGCTAAAATCGCAGCGACTTTGGCAAGTACGGGAACTCCTAGCTTTTTTATCCATCCTGGAGAAGCTTTGCATGGCGATCTTGGTATGATGACTCCAGAAGATGTTTTAATTGCTATTTCAAATTCAGGTGAAACTGAAGAGCTTTTAAAAATTATCCCTGTTATTAAAAGAAGAAAAATTACTCTTATAGCAATGACGGGTAATTTAAATTCTACTCTCGCAAAGCAAGCTGATGTTTGTTTGGATATTTCAGTTAAAAAAGAGGCTTGTCCTCTTAAGCTTGCCCCTATGTCTTCAACAACAGCAACATTAGTAATGGGTGATGCTTTAGCAGCTGTTTTGATGAAAATGAAAAATTTTAAACCTGATGATTTTGCCCTTTTTCACCCAGGTGGAAGCTTAGGACGTAAGCTTTTGACAAAGGTAAAAGATCTTATGGTTTCAAAAAATCTTCCTATCGTGCATCCAAATACTGAATTTAATGATCTTGTCAATGTGATGACAAGCGGAAAACTTGGACTTTGTGTTGTTATAGAAAATGAGAAGTTGGTTGGAATTATTACCGATGGAGATTTACGTCGAGCTTTAAAAATGAGTGATAAGCCAAGATTTGATTTTAAAGCAAAAGAGATTATGAGTGACAATCCAAAAGTTATCGATGCGGATGCTATGGCAAGCGAAGCTGAAGAATTGATGTTAAAACATAAGATTAAAGAAATTGTTGTAGGAAAAGAGGGTAAAGTAGTAGGAATCATCCAGCTTTATGCTATAGGAAATGTGTGATTTAATGAAAAATGTTATAACTTTTGGCACTTTTGATTTATTTCATTACGGTCATTTAAAAATTTTACAAAGAGCTGCTTCTTTGGGAGATAGATTGATTGTTGGTGTTTCGTCTGATTCTTTAAATTTTGCTAAAAAGAGTCGCTATCCTATTTATAGCGAAAAGGAAAGATTGGATATTATAGCTTCTTTAAAATGTGTATCAAATGTTTTTTTAGAAGAATCTTTGGAACTAAAAAAAGATTATATTTTAAAATATAAAGCTGATATTTTAGTTATGGGTGATGATTGGAAAGGGAAATTTGATTGTTTTAATAATATTTGCAAAGTTGTTTACTTTGAAAGGACTCCAAGCATTTCTACAACTGAAATTATCGAAAGAATTAGAGTATGAATTTTAAGGGCATTTTACGCAAAAGTTTTCGCGAAACTAAAAAAAATTCTTTTTTGTTAGTTTTTTTTAATATTTGCTTAATTTATTTAATGCAAAGCAAGAATAGGCATTTTTTGTTTTTTAAATTATGTTATTTTTTAACGAAAATTAATATTAAAATTGTATATTATTATCAGGCAGAATTATATTTTTTTTATGCCGATTACAAACAGGCTTTAAATAGTATCAATATTTTTTTACAGAAAGAAAAATCATTTAATGTAGATGCTTTATTGCTTAAAATACATTTATTACACTTATCTGGTTTTAAGACCGAAGCATGGGATATGATAAAACAGCTTCAGAAAAAATCCCATCGCTTAAAAATTTGGATGCTTATGGGTAAAATGGTAGAAACACAAAAAGAATTAAGCGAAATGGAGAATTTATACTCAATCTATAAAAAAACAAAAATCAACTCAAGTAAAAAAATTGAAATTCAAAAATATATATCTAAGGCTGCCGCTAATATAAATATGTATGAAGTTGCTGAAAATTATCTAAAAGAGGCTACAGAATTATTTAAGATAAATTCTAAAATAAAAAATAAAAAAAAATATTTTTCCAAATCCGATGCGAAAGTTGCATTAGAAGATTTAAGTTTTATTTTTAGATCATTAAATTTAGATTTTTTCTTAGTTAGCGGTACTTTTTTAGGTTGCATTAGAGATAAAAATTTTGTATCAAATGACTACGATATTGATGTTGGAATTTGGGAAAAAGATTATTCTGATAGATTAAAAGAGGCTTTAGAGCATTATGGCGTGTTTCATATACATGATCCAAAATGGAATGGTGGAATTAAACTTAAGCATATTAATGGTATACTTATAGATATTTTTATCCATTATAAAGATGGTGATAAGCACTATCATTTAGGTAGTGCTGTAAAATGGTATAACTCTACTTTCGAGTTAGTTAAATATTGGTTTTTAAATAAAGAATATTTCGGCTTTAAGGATTATGATCTTTATTTAAGCGAAAACTATGGTGATTGGAAAATAAAAAAAAAGGATTTTGATAATATCTTGGATACTCCTAATGCAGTAATTCATAATAAAGAAGAATACAGATTGCATCTTTACAGGTTATCATTTAAAAAAGATATTAAAATTTATTAAATTATAATACTATTAAAGGAAAAATATGAATTATGTATCTTGGTTATATTTTTTGGTTGCCATGTTGTATTATAGAAAAAAAAACTATAAACAATCTAAAAAATATTTTATTAAGGCATCTAAGTTAAATAATCCCAAAATTTACTTTAAAACAGGGATGTGTCATTTTCATTTAAAAGAATGGAATGAGGCAAAATTTTTTTTAGAAAAAGCATGTTCATTAAAAGAAAATTCTAACTGGAGAAGACAATTAAAACAAGTTTACAATCATTTAAAATTCGGTTTTTTTGTAGAGCAAAAATTATGGTGGAAGGAAATTGATAAATTAAAACAGGAAATAGCAGAAGGGAATAAGAATAATTTTATTATTTTAAGAGATTTAGCTATTGCTTGCGAAGAGATGAAAAGATATAAAGAAGCAACAGATTATTATGCAAAAGCACTTTTAATTCAAGAACAACAAAAAATTATTATTGAGTCTATATGGTATTATAGATTAGGTTTTTGCTATGAAAAATCAGGAATGATGAAAGAATCAATTCAGGCCTATGAAAAAGCTATTTTTATTGACACAGAGTTAAAATCTGATATTTTTGGCATTGGTATTTTCCATGAGAAAATGGGTTATTGGCATGAGGCTAATAAAGCTTATTTAAAAAAACTTCATAGTTGCGATGAATTATTTCGAGATAAAATATTTTTTAAGATCGCTTTTAGTTTTGAAATGCTTTACGATTGGCATAATGCCGAAAAATATTATCTAGAAGCGTTAAATAATAACTATCATCATTCGGAATATCATTATAGATTAGGAATTGTTCTAGAAAGAAAAGGTTGTTTTAAGGAGGCTCTTGCTTTTTACAAAGAAGCTGTTGCTAGGGATCTTTATTGTAGAGCAGAGTATTATTATAAATTAGCTCATTGTTTATCTATATTGCAATGCTATAAAGAAGCTACTGAAGTTTTTATGCAAATAAATAGAATCCAAAATAATATTTTTGATCAAAATTTAAATTTTATGAAAAATGAATTTTATAGACAAAGAGCCATCTATTTAGATTTTTATGACAATGAAGATATTTTAGAGAATGTAATTTTGTATCAGACTCATACGGCTCAATTTGTATCTTGCAATCCATATGCTATTTTTTCTTATATTTTAAATGATCCTAGATTTAATCATTTTACTCATATTTGGGTTTTGGATGATTTAGAACATATCCCTTTTAAACTCAGAAAAAATACTAACATTATTTTTGTAAAATGTTTTTCTAAACTTTATTTTAAATATTTAGCAAGTGCAAAATATTTAATAAATTCTGGTTCCTTTTGTAGATTTTTTATAAGGAAACCGGAACAAAAATATTTAGCAACTTGGCATGGTACTCCTTGGAAGCATTTGGGAAAAGATATAAAACGTGGCTTTATGGAATTTGAGATCACTCAAAAAGATTTTTTACAATCAACGCATATTATATCACCAAACAGTCATACAAGTCATGTCTTATTGGAAAAACATGATATTTCCAATATTTATCAAGGATTTGTACTTGAAAGTGGTTATCCTAGAATAGACACTACTTTGAATTTGGATAACGATCGAAAGAGAGAGATACGAAAGAGATTAAAAATTAATGATCAAGTAAAAACTGTTTTATATGCTCCAACATATAGAAATTCTTTTGAAAAGGCAGAATTGGATTTTGAGAAACTTCTTGAGGATATAAATTTATTTAAAAAATCTGGATATAATATTTTATTTAGGGGACATTATAATTTAGAAAAAAAACTAGAAGAGCAAGAAATATTAAGTGTTCCAAGAGATATTGATACAAATGAGCTGCTTTCAATTGTTGATATATTAATTTCTGATTATTCTTCAATTATATTTGATTTCATGATTTTAAATAGACCAATTATTTATTATGTATATGATTATGAAGAATATAAAAATCAACATGGTTTATATTTTGATATTGAGATGTTAACTTCTAGTTTTTGCAAAACCTCTTTCGAAGTTTTAGAAATTTTAAAAGATCCTATAGCTCTTCAAAAGTGTTACACATCTGAAAAAATTAAAAATATGTTTTTAACAAATGAAGATGGATTGGCAAGCAAGAGAGTAGTCGAATTTTTCTTTTTTGATCAGTTTAATTATAATCAATTATATAAAAATTATAATGGTAAAATAAATTTATTGATTTATCCGGGCGGCTTAGGCAATAATGGCATGAGTGTTTCTTTTGTAAATTTTTTAAATTATTTAGATTTAAATTTATATAATATTCATCTTGCTGTTGATTCATGGCAAATTAGGAAAAGTGCAACATGCATGAAATATATTAATCAAATAAGAGATAAGGTTTATATCTTAGGAAATCCTAATATTTTAAGTCAAACCCAAGAAGAAAATTGGCTACTTAGTAATCCTGTTTATAAAAACAAGAGAGCTAATAAAGAACAAGAGTTGGTTTTTTCAAAAATTTTTGAACGCGATTTTAAATGTTTATATGGAGATTCTAAATTTGATTGTTTAATTAGTTTTGATGGTTATGGAGAGCTTTGGGTTTATAGATTTGCTTATGCAAAAATTCAAGCTAAAAAAATCATTTATCTTCATAATGACATGAAAGGGGAATTTGATGTAAGATTTCCATATCTTGAAAAAATTTTTAATGTTTATAAATATTTTGATCATATACTTTCTGTGTCAAAAGAATTAAATGAATTAAATAAAAACAATTTGTCAGATATTTATAAAATCGATCATAATAGCTTTGATTATATGAATAATATTATAGATTATAAAAATATATTATTTAAAAGTGGTTTTTCATTGGAACACAAAGAAGATGAAAAAATTTTTAACAAAAATGATAAAATTTTTATAAATATTGCTAGACTTTCTCCGGAAAAAAACCAAAAGGCTCTTATAGAGGCTTTTAGAAAAGTAAATAATGAAATTAAAAATATTAAATTGATTATTTTGGGAGATGGGCCTTTAAAAGAAGATTTGCACTTATATCTTTTAAAAAATAAAATTAAAAATGTATATCTTCTAGGTAATAAAAATAACCCTTATCCTTATCTGCAAAGATCAGACTGTTTTATATTAAGTTCTTTGCATGAGGGACAACCTATGGTTCTTCTCGAAGCATTGGTGTTAAAAAAGCCTATTATAGCAACAAATATTACTGGAAACAAATCAGTTTTAAATTCTAGAGGTGGATTATTAGCTGATATAAGTGTTGATGGTTTATCGAAAGCTATAAGACAGTATTTAAAAGATCCTATAAAGCATTATAATTTTGATTATGTTTATTACAATAAGACTATTTTGGAAAAATTTAATTATCTTTTTGGAATTACTGTAAATGAATATAATGATGATAAGCATATACAATCTCCATGTATTGTTATGGCAAAACCTGATGGATTTGGAATGAGGTTGTTTGCATTGATGGCTGGTCTTGTATTATCTAAAAAAACTGGTCTTCCTTTTTATTTTAAATGGGGTTTTGTAGAAGATGTTATAGCAAATACTCACGAGATGTTTAATTCTGCAAAGCATATTCCTTTTGCCTTGGGCAAAGCAGAGGATATATTTGATTATCATTTTATTCAGAGATATTATATAGATTCAAAAGATATAGCAACAAATCACGGATTTGGAATATTTCAAAAAAGAAGAACTTTTGAAGATATAAAAAACGGTCCTTTTGAGCAGCATTGGGGTTGGTATGCTCCTGGGATAGAAGGAGGTGTATTAAGTAATTGGATAGAGGGATATCAAGAAGAAGAATGTTATAAAGACTTTGCTACAATTTATAAACAAATTGGCTTCTCAAAAAAATATCAAAATATAATTAAAGCCGCCAATGAAACTGCTGATAGCATAGGGGATTTTGTTGCTATACATATTAGAGGTGCTGATATTGTTTATTCTTCAACCTATAAAAAATCTTCTTTATATGGATTTGTAGGAGATAAATATTTTCCTTATGAAATTGCATTAGAAATTATAAAAAAAGAAAATAAAAATACTAAAATTATAATTTTCAGCCAAGATCCTAGTGCTGATAAGATTTTGATCAAGGCTTTTAAAAATCCTACACAACTTATATTAGCTGAAGCATTTGCCTCTAGGTTTGAGGATATTACCGAAAGAGCTTTTTTTGAAATGAATTTGCTTTCTAGGGCTTCTTTAATTTATACTCCAGGAATTTCATTGCAAAAGTCAGCATTTTCTCAATGTCCATCTTTTTTTTCCGGTTGCAAAAAAGATATTTCATTTCATAAGATTTTTTCCGAAGAGCAACAATATGATATTATGCAAAAAAATATTAATTTGATATCTTTAAATTCTATGTACAAATCAATGGCTTTTTTTAGGTTATATCAATTATCTTTAACATTAAAAAAAGATTTTAAAATATCCTTAAGATTTATAGAATCAGCCATAAAGGAGGATCCTGATAATGCAGCTTGGATAATTCATTGGATTCATTTGAATTTGCAATATAAAAATTATGATGTTGTTGAAAATTATTTAAATAAAAATTTAAATCATATCAGATATGAGTTATCAAAAACTTTTTCTATGTTTAGGGGGAAAATTTACAAAAAGATACGTTTTGACATGGTTCAAAAGAGTAAATTATATAAGAAGTATCCTAATATCCAATATTTTATTAAAAATATTGTTGATATTTCATAAAATTTAGGAGATATAAATATGAAAAGATTGGCGGTGCATTTATTTGGAGCTTTAAGGACTTATGAACAAACTTATAGAAATTTTTTCAGTTGTATTATAGATCCAAATAAACAAGATGGCTGGGAAATTGATATATTTTTGCATACTTGGGATCAATTTGATACAGGCAGTGCACATTCTCATTTGTCTTATCCTGGTTTGACAGGCGTGGAAATAGGTATTCACGATAAGGAAAATATTATAGGAATTTATCAGCCTAAAAAATATATTATTGAGTCTCCAAAATCAGAAAATGGATTATCTGGTATGTATCTATCTTTGGAAAAAGTGAATCGGTTAAAATTAGAATATGGAAAGGAATATAATATAAAATATAATTATCATTTATATACTAGACCAGACATTATGTTTTTTAAGCCTTTTAGAATAGATGAATATATTAAAGTATATAATCCTATTAGAAACCCTAAAAATGGTTGGGAAGGAGTATTTAGAGAGTATCCTTTGCCTCCTAAAACAAATTTTTGTTCTTCAAATGCTTTTAGATTTGAATTATTGGACTCTAGAATGCCTAATGAGGGAGATTTGATATGGTTTAGTAATTTTGATTCTGTAAAGCATCCGCATAGAGCTTACTTAGAAGATAAAGAAATATACAATATTTTTATTAAATATAGATGGGAGTATGAATTTAGACCTTGGAGGTCTGGAATGAGACAAATTGAGCAATATCAGTTTATCGATATAAAAAAATCTGATTTAGATGATTTGCATAAAAAAATTTCAAAATTGAATCAAGAAAAATTATTTTTGGAAGAAAATTTAAATTCAATTCCTTTAAAAAAACAAAATATGGAAATAATTTGTTTGGAACAAGATGTAGAAATTAAAAAATTAAAGCTTTATCAGTTGCAAAGAAAAATAGAGAAGAATAAATTAATGCAATCTAAAGACTATATTATTAATTCAAATTCCGCTAAATTCGTTATTTATAATCATTTATCTTATAAAATAGGAAAGGTGTTAATAAAATATAATTCTATTTTGGGCTATATTAAATTGCCATTTATTTTAGCGGCTATTGTTATGGCTCATAAAATTCTTAAGTTTGAATATAATAAGAAAGATTTCAAAACTTATATCGATTACAAAGAGGCAATCAAAGAGAAAAATAGTTTTACATATAGACTTGGAGAATCTTTTTTGAAGGCTTGTAAAGCTTGGTATAAAGGTGGATTGATCACATTTTTATTTAAAATTAATAAACTCAAGAAAGATGTTTGATGCAGCAAAAAATTATAAACGCTTTTGCAGAATGGAATTTTGATTTGGTTAAAAAACTTTATAAAAATATTTTAAATGAAAATTTTATAAAAGAGTATATATTTTTTTTATATCAAATTGGAGATGTTGAAGAATTAATTTTATTATTCCAAGATTTTAATGACAAGCCATTATGGTGGGATGATGCTTTTTTGGGAAATTTTAATGAATTTTGTATTTTTTTGAAAAAAATTCATCAATTAACAGACGAAGAAATACTTATCTATATAAAAAACCAAGAAAAACATATGTTTTTATGTATTAATTATATTATTTCTAAACATATAATCAATTTTGATTTAAATAAGAATTTAATCTTTTCTTTAATTCCATATATGTTTAAAACTAATTTAATTATTTTTAAATCATTTTTTATTAAAACGAGTATAGATTATTTTATTTGCTTTGATAAAAGCTTTTTTTGTAATAATTCAAGAAATATATTAACCATACTTCAAGAAGGTTTTCATACCCAAATGAATTATGGAGCTAGAAATTATTATGAAAAATTTTTAATAAATTATAATTTAAATGTTTTTAATATCAATGCTTTAAACTCTTCAAAAAAAATTGCTTTATGCATTGGTGGAGCAATGCGTGGAAAAGAATGGGATGAAAATTTAAAAAAAGTTATATCAAGTTTTCATTTTAATGTAGATGTTTTTTTATTTACATGGGATTCTGAATTTTTATGGCCAGGATTAAATGGTTCAGGGGGGCATTGGGCTAAAAGATTACTTAGTAGTGATTTTTTGAAAATGGTTCCAAAGGAGATAATGCATAAAGATAATTTAAAAAAATATTTTCCAAATACTTTTTCAAAATTAAATCAAGAATATTACATCCCTTTAGATGTTAAAAAAATATATAGAATTCAAAATATAAAAAAGGTTGTGATAAAAAATCAAGAAACATTTCTTAGTAGTTATGCCATAGATAGCGATAATCTTTTTTCCAATGTTTCTAAAATTTGGTATGCTAATTATGAGCTATTAAAGATGATTTATAAACATGAGATAGAAAACAATTTTCAATATGATTTTATTATTAAAGTTAGACCCGATTTAGAATATAATATTAAATTTTCATTAGAAGATCTTGAAAAAATGTATGTTAATGATATTATGATAAAACACCATGAAGGTTTATATGGTGGATTAAATGATAATTTTGCTGCAGGTAAAAGAAGTGCGATGGAAATTTACCTATCTCTATGGAAATACGGTTTCCTAAATAAACAAATAAATTTTTTTAAAGATTTTCCTTGTTTTTCTTCTGCTCATGATATACTGCAACAATTTTGTTCTTTGATGAAGTTAAATTGTATATGTTTAAAAGGAAATACAATAAAAAATTTCTATCCTATAGAGTTTTTTCCTCCAAATTTCAACAAAGAGTTAAAAATGGATTGTAAAAATAATAATTTTTTAAATAAATCTATCTTATTTGATTCTTGTGCTTTTTTAAAAAAATATGAAGAATACGCAAAAAAAGGATTATTGTATCATTTAAATGATAGATTTTATAATCATTTATCTTATAAGCTAGGAAGTATTATAGTTGAAAATCACAATACTTTCATGGGCTGTATAAAAATACCTTTTATCATTTTGTTTGCTATTTTAGAGCATAAAAAAAATGATAAAAATATTTTAGGTTATACTAGTACTCGCTCTAGAATAATTAAAAAAAGTTTAAGATATAAAATTGGATATGAAATTGTTAAAGCTCATAAAAACTGGTATAAAGGCGGATATATTAAATTGATTTTTGATATTATAAAACTTAAAAAAGAATTTAAAAAAATAGAAAAATAAAAATTTCGTAGACCAACTAAGGAAAGTTT
>NZ_JACHTR010000028.1:0-15841 GCF_020135975.1 Campylobacter sp. W0014
TTATGCAAAAAAAGCCATTGAACTTACCCTCTCAAATATAAAAGATCATGAACGATAAATTTAGTTTTTATGTTAAATATAAATGTATTATTTGATTTTTATTTTTTGTTAAAATTAAATATATAATAGACATTTTTTTGATTTTGGATAAAAAGGAGTAAATTTAGTAACCAAAAAATCAGATCTGTATATAAAAATGTTAAAAGCAAGAATAAATATTAAACCAAGATTAAAAAATAGATTAAGAGTGTATTTAAATTTAAAATCTGAAAAAGTTATAAAAATAAAAAATATGATTTTGCACGAGCAAGCAAACAAAGAAAAATACTATGAAAAATATAATGTCGGAATTAGGTTTTTGTTTGGGTGCGATATTTGTAATCAAAAAGATGAAATTGAAATGATAAGCCTTAGGGTTTTTTACCTAGAAAGTATTTTCAAGAATGCAAAAACATTAACATTCTTAAAGCGATGGACTTGTTTAAAGAAACACTATTGTTTAAAGAATTAACAGAACAAAGCATTAAGATTGATTTTGAAAAAAGACTTCATAATCCCTGATCTTTTTACTAAATATGACATAGAAATCATTCCTTATTTTACGCAAGGTGGCGAAAAAGAAGAAAAATTAAGCAAAGAGAATTTTTTGAACTTTTAAAACAAGATTAAAGAATTAAACTATTTATGCTTTTTATTTTTTGGCTCTTTTTGCGAAGAAGAGTACAAATATTTTTGCAAAACAAAGGGGTAAAAATGAAACTAAGTGATTTTGATTTTAGAATTTGGGACAAAGATGAAAAATGCTTTTTAGATCCTTACACAAAAAGCAGAGCAGTTATAAAAAATTTACCAAATGAAAAATTATTAAATTTGGATTTAGAATTATTTATAGGACTTTATGATAAAAATGGAAAAAAGATTTATGAAGACGATATATTATCATATAAAACACTAAAAGGCGAAACCATTTTTTATTTAGTGACTATGAATGAAAAAATAAATATTTTTCAGATATTTAGAAAAGTTTAAATTATGTAATGAAATAGAAATTGATAGATTCTTGTATTCTGATTTCTCAAAAATAGATGATATGAAGTATATCGAAGTTATAGGTAATATCCTTGAAAATGTGGAGTTGTTGAAAGATGAGGAGTTGCTAAAGTGAAAGATGAAATAATTAATATCATAAAAGAAGCTATGGGAGAAAACTATAAAAAGGCTTTATGGATATTTCAAGAACATATTAAAATTTAATTAATTGTTATCCCAGCAGTGAAAACGGACTTGTTTTTGAATATAAATCAAGAATATCTTCAAATGATGTTATATCGATAATAATGTTTGAAAAAATAGGGCAAAAAATTAATATAAGTTTATTTTTTGAAAATACAAGAAAAAAGAAAAAATTCTAGAATTAAATCCAAAAGAAAAAAAATCCAAAAGAGTTAATATTAAAAACTTTATTTATCAAAAATAAAAAAGTTTTATTGTCAGATTTATTTATCTTAGACAAAGTAAGTATGTATTATACCCGAAACAAAATGTTTAAAGATTTCAAAAACTGATGATAGATAATAAAGAAAAAGGAATAGTTTGAAAAATACTATGTATCCATATTTGCTCAATGATAAAATCAAAAATCATTCTATGATTTTATGCACAGAAATTGAGTGTAAAAAATGCGGAGAAAAGATTTATGTTGAGTTTCAGGCAAATGAAAAAAATGTCCTGAGATCGCTCGAGCAAAAAAATAGAAAGGTTTTTTATGCGTTCTAGCTTAGAAAAAGTGATAAAAAACTATAGTGAAAATTTTTCAAATAAAAGAGATAATGATTTTGCACAGGGTTTAATAAAGTATCTTTATGAAAATGCTATTATAGGAGAAAATGATAAAATTTTTTTAGAAAAAAATTTTCAATATATTAGGATAATCAATGAAAAAGAAAAAAGATTGATTAATGTGTATTTTTGTGAAAAACCAATAATTGATTTTTTTCAAAATGCAGAATATGAAAAAGAATTGCAATACTATGGAATAAATAAAAAAGATTTTATAAACCTAGAATTGCAAAATTAAAGGAGAATAAATAAAAGAACATTTCTCCAATAAAATATCAAAAATAATAGCATTACTCGTTTATATTCCGTACTACCTATAGCAAATCACTTCCAAATATTTAATTCTCGCCAATTTTGTGGTATACCCATAGCAGTTTTATCAATACTTGGATATTCATTTAATAAATTTACAAATTTTTCTTTAATATTATATTCCTTTAAGATTATAGTCAATACACTTACTGCGAAAAATATTTTATCACGATCTACATTTTCATCTAGAAAATTATAATTTTCACTATATTTAAATTTTTTAACAAATTGTCTATTCCAAAGTCTTGAGTGATGTGCGCATAAATTTCTAACATAAGATAAAGTTTCTATCCAGTTTTCAAAAACATCAATTTGTATATTTTCTAATTCAAAAAATTTCATAAGATCTAATTGTTCTGTTTTTTGCATAAGTTTTACAAATTTAGATAATGTTCTAAAGGATAAAATTTCAACTAGAGCCCACAATGGTAAATCATCTGTATTGTATTTTGTTTTTATATGTTTAATAAAATCCTCGCTAGCTCTTTCCTTCTCTTTATTTATTTGCATCATCAAATCATCAAAAAGAAAATGATTCTTAATTTTCATCTGTTTTTTTAAAGAATTTTCATCTTGTATATAACCAAAAGGTTTATATTTTTTAGAATGAATATGGGAAATTTACGCCCTTAAAATAATTTCTAGTTCAGATAGACAATTGAATACAAATTTTCTCAGATTTGTATCAAAATCGTATAGTAGAATTATATCTTCAAAAGTAGTTTCATTTTTAAATGTGTCTTTATTTTGTGAATTCTTTGGATATTGAAAAGGTATAAAATAAGAACTTAAACGATAATAATGATTTTTCTTTAAAAAATTTATAGCCTGTTCTTCATTTTTTACAAAAAGTTGTCTTTTTTTAAAATCTGAACAAGTTCAGAGTAATCTTTAAAATCTTTATAATTCATGAGAGCACCTTCCAGTCAGCATCATGAAAACGCTCGGAAGGTATGTTAACGAAATGATAAAATATTTTAGTTTTATTTTTGCTTAAATGAAACTGCACTTTGTAGCCTTTTAATCTAACATAAGTATTAATTACTTTGTTTCTTATTATTTTTTTTATTATATTAAATACTAACACGACATGCTTCTTAGCTCTTTTCAACTTGAAATATATAAGAAAATAAATCATTCTATTTTTTAAAAATATCACATTTGGTCCTTTGTTAAAGTTAGCTTTTCTTATTCTTTTTTATCTTTTTAATATCGTTTGATATAGTTTTTTGACTTACCATAAGATAGCTAGCTATTTCTGCTTGTGTTTTTTTTCCCATTAATTGTTCTACCTGTTGCAATCTTTCATCTGGAGTTGTTTTAATATACTGAACATTTTCTTGTCTTTGAAAATTTCCATTTTCCTCATATGTTACAACAGCTCCTTTAACCCCATCATTTATTTTTATAACAGTTTTATTATTGCTCATATTAATACTACAATTTACATTTTCAGAAAAATTGTTTTTTATACTATTTATAACATTTTCAACAACATTTATAACTTGGATTATATTGTTTTGAACTAATTTCTTTTGATTGGTATTTTCTTTAAGTTTATTCATATTTGTTCTCCTTATTTCTAGTAATATTATTATACTTAGTAAGTATAATCGAAATTATAAGTAAAGTAAAATAAATTAAATAAAACTTAATTATTAATTATAAAAATTTACTTTATGAAAGAAAAAATAAGAATAAATTTTTTATTATCATTAGATAATAGAACATATTAAATAAATATTTTTTACATTTTTTATATATATTTTTATACTATATATTTAATATTTTTATGATATAATTATGATATATAATAAATATTATAAGGATAAATTATGATTATATCCATTTGCAATGAAAAAGGCGGAAGTGGCAAAAGTACACTAGCTGTAAATTTAGCAATTAAAGCAGCAGCTGAGAATAAAAAAGTTTTATTATGTGATAGCGATCCACAAAAATCCGTTATGACTTTTGCAAATATTAGATTAGGAGAAGGTATTGATAGAACATTTTCCATTGTGTCTAAAGTTGGTGAATCTTTAAAAGAGTTTATACAAAAAGAAAAGAAGAATAATGAATATGATTTGATTATTATTGATACTGGTGGCAGAGATTCAAAAGAAATGAGAATTGCACTAGGCTTTTCAGATGTTGTGATTATTCCTACAATTCCAAGTCAATTTGATGTTAGTGTTTTAGATAAAATGTTTACAATTATTAAAATGGCAAAAGAGCTAAATAAAGAGCTACAAACATTTGTCTTAATTAACAAAAGTTCCCCGAATCCTTTCTTAAATAAAAAAATTGAAGATTTAAGAAACTATATCAAAGAGCAAGAAAATGAAGATATTAAACTTTTAGATAATATTATCTGTGAAAGAGAAAAATACAAAACTTGTATTCAAATGGGCCTAGGTATTAGTGAAACAGAAACTAACTCCAATAAAGCTCTAGAAGAATTTAACACTTTTTACAACGAGTTAGAAAATAAAATTAAAGGATTATAAAATGTCATTTAAAAAAAATGCAAATGCAGATTTAAATAGTTTTATCGATGGTGCTACTGGAGAAACCTCAAAGCAAAGAGTATCTACACAATCTGGTAGAACTAAAAGAGATAAAAAACTACTCGTTGGTTTTACTAACGAAGAATATGAAAGATTATCATCTATGGCAGAACAAATGGGCATGGATAAAGGTGCTTTTATAAGATTTAAAATTTTCAATAACTATTAATTAAATATTATAAAAATATGTTTTAGATATGTATATAATATATAAAATATTATAATTAAAACAGCACTTCAAGTAATTTTAGATATAATTATACAATGGTAATAGCATATATAAGAATTAGCACAGCAAAACAAGATTCAGAAGTTCAAAAACTCCAAATATACGAATATTGTATTAAAAATAAAATCAATATTGATGAAGTTATGGAAGTCGAAATAAGTTCAAGAAAAAGTCTAGAAAAAAGACGCATGAATGAATTAAAAGATAAACTTAACGAGGGTGATTTATTAATTTGCACAGAACTTTCAAGACTTGGAAGAAGTATGCTAGAAGTTGCTACACTAATACTAGAACTTTCTGAAAAGGTATTCAATTTGTTTTTTAAGGCAACCTGAGTTAAGCTCATTTAACAATCCTTCTCAAAAACTACTTCTTTCCTTATTATGCCTATGTTTCAGAAACAGAAAGAGATTTTATTTCTCAAAGAACAAAAGCGGGACTTGCTAACGCTAGAAAAAATGGAAAAAATATAGGACGCCCTGTAAATAGTTTTAATAGCATGTATGATAAAGATACAGATTTAATAAAAGAACTTATATCTAAAAAAATAACTTTGCACAATATCTGGAAATTTTTAGGAGAAAAAGGAACTTATAACAATTTCCATTATTTTTGCAAAAGTAGAAAATTAGCATAATATATTATACTAATTTACAAATAATATTATTTACATATTTAAATAATATATATAATATATGTATAGAATATATATATTATATATATTTAATATTTATTTTATTAAATAATGCTATACTTTTAAAATTCAATTTTTAATTTTCTTTGTATAAAATGTTATTTCCAAAAAACAAAATATTTTCTCAAAAAAGGATATTCTTGCATGGCAAAGAAAAAAAATTGAACGACGATCAACCTAGCCTATTTTATAGAAGAGAAATTAATTATTACAAGCGAAAGGAATGGGAATGAGCAACAAAACAGAGAATTATCCGAATATGGAAATATTACAAAAGAGTTTAAATGAACTAGCATTTCATCAAATACACCAAGCATGGATAGACAAGAAAATTCCACAATACAGTTTGATAATACTAGAGAGATGGGCAGAGTTTTATCCGAACACAATCAAGAATCTAGGAATGTCAGATCTAGTGACACTAACACTACCACAAGCTCAAATGGAATTAGCAATTTTGGAGAGCAAAGAAGCGAACAAGAAGAGAGATCAGGGGCTAACAGATATGGAGATATTAGCAGAAGAACAGATAAATCTCAATCAGTACATAGCGATAGAACCCCAAATTTATTCTCCTCTATTTCAGGAAATGATGATGAAAGACAAGAAACAGATTCAAGAAGAAACAATCAACAATCAGTATTGGAAACTGCAACAAGAAATGATGGATATGAAAGAAGAAGCCTCAAATCTAGACAAAAATTAGATTTTGTAAGCAATGATGAAATCTATCTTGGCTCTTTAAAAGATAGATTTCAAAAAAACCTTCAAGCCATTAAACTTTCAAAAACTATTGAACAAGAAAATCGCTACGCTACCAAACAAGAACAAGAAATTCTAAATAAATTTTCAGGATGGGGCGGTATTCCTCAAGCTTTTGATCATCAGAATAAAGAATGGGAAAAAGAATTTAAAGAACTTATTAGCACACTTGATTATGCAGAATATGAAAAGGCAAAAACTTCAACTTTAGATGCTTTTTACACTCCAAAAATTGTTATCGATACAATTTATCAAGGGCTTAATCAGTTAGGATTTAATAATGATGATCACACCAAAGAAATATTTGAGCCAAGTGCAGGTATAGGCTCTTTTTTGTCTTATGTAAAAAATTATAGCGATAAATATCATTTTACTTACGTAGAGCTTGATACTATATATTAAAGCATTTACACCCAAATCAAATAATTTATAATAAAGCATTTCAGCACCATTTATTTGATAAGCCATACGATGCTTTTATAGGTAATCCACCTTTTGGTCAAAAAAAGATTTTAGATTTAAATGATCCGACACTTAATAAAACGAGTGTGCATAATTATTTTATTGGCAATGCAATTAAAAATTTAAAAGAAGATGAAATTGCAGCATTTGTGGTATCAAGTTATTTTTTAGATTCTAAAAATAGCACAATAAGAAATTATATAGCCGAACAAGCAACATTTTTAGGTGCTGTAAGATTGCCAAATAATGCTTTTAAAAAACGAGCTAATACAGAAGTTACTACCGATATTATCTTTTTTAAAAAAGGTAAAGATTTAAATATAGATAAATCTTGGATGGAAAGCGTAGAATACTATGACGATCATTTTGATGAAGCTGAAAAAAGAGGTATGCACCCTGATGTTTTTAATGACTTTAGAATAAATGAGTATTTTAAAAATAATCCACAAAATATCTTAGGAAAAATGAATATTAAAAGCTCTCAATATGGTTATAGTTTAGAATGCTTAGATGATGGAAGAGATTTAAAAATCGCTTTAGAAAATTTTACAAAAACCTTACCTAAAAACATTTATAAATATCAAGAAACAAAAATCAAGCTATCTTATTACAGGATTGATAGAGAATCGCCTGAATACGAAAAATATAGCAAAACTCTAAGTAAGTTAAAAGATGGAAATTATTTTGAATACAATAATGAAATCTACATGAAAATCGGAAGCGATGATGAGTTAGTCTTTTCAAAACCTGTTTTAAATGAACACGATACAAGAAGAATTAAAAAACTCATTGCTCTTAGAGATCAATTTAACACTCTTATTGAATATGAAAAAAATGAATCTAGCGATCTTTTAGTAGAAAATCAAAGAAAATATCTAAACAAGCTTTATGATGAATTTGTAGCCAAAGAAGGATATTTAAATAGAGATGCAAATAAAAAAGCCTTTAGAGAAGATGTGGAAGCAAACAAAATTTTGGCACTAGAAAAAAATTATAGCAGTGGTATTTCAAAAAGTGTAGCTTTAAAAGAAGGTATAGATCCTATTGCACCAAGTGCAACAAAAGCAGATATTTTTTTCAAAAGAACTATAAATGCACAAAAAGAAATTAAAATCTCGACTCCAAAAGAAGCATTAATTGCTAGTATCAATGAATATGGGAGAATTGATTTAAAATTTTTAGAAACGAATTTAAATCAGCCTTTAGAAGAAACCCTTAAATCTTTAGAGCAAGATAAATTAATCTTTAAAGATCACAAAAATCCTGCAAATTATGTTTTGGCTGAAAAATATCTTTCTGGCAATGTTAAAGCAAAGCATAAAGAAGTAAAAAAATTAGTAGAAGATGGCTTTAATGAATTTGTTAATAATTTAGAAAGCTTAGAACAAGTCTTGCCTAAAGATTTAAAAGCGGTTGATATTTCAATAAGCTTAGGGACAACATGGATACCTATAAAATATTACAAACAATTTATAGAAGAAACCTTACAAATTACTCCTAAAGATTATGATTTATTTTTAATGGAAAAAACAGGCGAATGGAGTCTTAAAGGTTTTGGCTATTCTTTAAGTTCTTATATTCGTTCAGAATATGCCACAGAAAGAATAGGTTGCTTTGATTTGTTGGAGCATGGATTATTAAGAAAGCCTATTCGCATTTATGATAAAAAACTAGATCCATCAGGAAAAGAAATCAGAGAATTAAATCCTAAAGAAACTGCAATCGCTAATTCTAAATTAGAAAATTTAAAAAATGAATTTATAGAATGGATTTATAAAGACTATGATAGACGCACAGATTTGGAAAATATCTATAATGAAAGGTTTAATACAAATATAGAACCACAATACAATGGAGAGCATTTAGAACTTCCAAATTTCAATGCCAATATCAAACTCAAAAAACACCAAAAAAATGCTATATATAGGGCTATTCAAGAAAATAGTATTATTTTTGATCATCAAGTAGGTGCTGGAAAAACTTTAGTGGCAATTTGTTCTGTGATGGAGCAAAAAAGAATGGGGCTTTTAAATAAACCCTTGATTGTAGTCCCTAATCATTTAGCAAGACAATGGAATGATGAGTTTTATCACGCCTATACAAATGCAAACATTTTAGTTGCTACAAATGATGATTTAAAAAAAGATAATAGAGAAAAGTTTTTTTCCAAAATTGCAACAAATAATTTTGATTCCATCATTATGACACACTCGCAATTTAAATTAATCCCCGCACCTTATGAAGTTATCAAAAAACAATATGAAGAAGATATTAATATCTTAGAACAAACATTAGAAAAAAAACGAAACGATGATAATGTTATGCGATATTCTGTAAAAGACTTAGAAAAACGCATTGAAAATTTTAAGGTGAAATTGAGTGATTTGCAAACTACACATAAAAAATCTAAAGCGATAGATTTTTCAGAATTAGGAATTGATGCATTAATTATTGATGAAGCACATGAGTTTAAAAATTTACTCATTACAACTTCAATGGGTGATATAAGTGGTCTTGGCAATTTAAAAGGCTCACAAAAAGCCTATGATCTTTATTCTAAAACACAATATATTCACGAGCAAAATAAAAAACTCTATTTTTTAACAGGAACGCCTATAAGCAATTCAATTACAGAGCTTTATACTTTGCAAAGATACATACAACCAAATATCTTAAAAGAAAAAGGGATACAAGCTTTTGATTCTTGGGCTTCTACTTTTGGAGAAGTTACAAACGCTTGGGAGCTTGATAGTTCTGGAATAAATTATAAAATCGTTGCAAGATTTAACAAATTCAAAAATGTTCCTGAACTTTCTACCATGTATAAAAGTGTGGCTGATATTGTAACAAATAATGATATTATGAAATATCAAAAAGATTTCGTGCCAAAGCTTTACAATGACAAACCTATTAATATCGTTGCTCCTAGAAGTAAAGAAATAGCAGAATTTATAGGCATTCAAGATGAAAATGGAAGATGGAATGAAGGCTCTATTGTGTGGAGAATGGAGCATCAACAAGATGATATTACTAGAAATAACTTACTTGCTTGTACCACAGATGCTAGAAAAGCTGGACTTGATTTTAGACTTATTAATCCACATTGTGATGATTATGCAAATTCTAAAATTAATAAGCTTATTGAAAATGTTTTTAATGAGTATAATGCTTGGAATGATGATAAAGGCACACAATTAATATTTTGTGATTTATCCACTCCAAAACAACACTCACAAAAAGTTGCTCTAAATGGCAATATTGCTACACCAAATTTAAATAAAGAAGAATTTGTCAATATTAATGAAACAATAGAACAAACAGAAGAAGAGAATAGCAAAAGCCTTGATGAACTCTTAGCAGAACAAGCAAAATTTGATGTATATACTGATATCTTAAAAAAACTTGTTGCAAAAGGTATTCCACAAAATGAAATTCGTTTCATTCACGATGCAAAAACAGACTTACAAAAAGGACAGCTTTTTGCAGATATGAACTCAGGAAAGGCTAGAATTTTAATTGGATCAACGCAAAAAATGGGTGCTGGAACAAATGTGCAAAAAAGAATTGTAGCCTTACACCATTTAGATTGCCCTTGGCGTCCGAGCGATTTAGAACAAAGAAGCGGTAGAGTTATAAGACAAGGCAATGAACTCTTTATGAGAGATCCACAAAACTTTAGAGTAAAAGAGTTTAGATATGCAACTGAAAGAACCTATGATGCTAGAATGTGGCAAGTCATTGAAAGCAAAGCAAGATCTATAGAGCAATTTAGAAAAGCTGGTGCTGATGTAAGAACCTTAGAAGATGTTACAAGTGGTGCAGCTGATGCTGCAGAAATGAAAGCAGAAGCAACAGGCAATCCACTCATTTTACTACAGGTGCAATTAAATAGTGATCTAAGACAAGAAGAAATGCTTTATAGTGGCTATAAAAGACAAATACACAATAATGAAGAAAGTCTTATAACTAATCTTTCAAAGATTGAACTACTAAAAAAAGATATAGCTAAAATGGAAATTTTAAATTCAATCATCAAAGAAAACAATAGCGAGCATTTTCAAGGAAAGTATTACATTAATGATGATGAAAAAGATTTCATTGTCTTTAAAAATGATACGAGTGATCTAAACAAAAGCAGACAAGCAGAACTTGAAAGAAATTTTGAAAAGATTGTCAAAACAATAGCTGATGATTATCAAAAAGAATATAAGGTTTTGGAGTTTAAAGGACTGCTTATAAGCGGAGAAAGAACAGATTTAAACACTCTTAATTTTTATGTGAGTACTACTGATGGTAAAACAATAATTGAGCCTGAAAATTTGATTTATAAAAGAGATGAAAAAACTTTTTTTAAATTGGAAAGTTATGTAAATTTTGGTGGTTTTGTAAAGAGATTAAACAATTTTTATAATGACTTAGAAAAATTTGCTCAACTCAATAAAAATAAGATAGAAAATCTTGAAAAAGAAATTGTGGAGCTAAAAAGCATTACAGGAGATAACACTCCAAAATACAAAAGAAAGGATTATTTAGAGGCATTAAGAGAAGACAATCGCATTATCATGGATGAAATAGAAAAAATGAGTAAGCAAAAAAACTACAAAAGTGATTTTGTGCCAAAATCTGCAAATATTTTAGAAGATTTAAATAAACAAAGCAAAACCATAAAAGAAAATGAAATTGACTATTAGTAATTACTTAAAGTTTTTATTAATATTTTTATATTATAATTTTTCTATAAAAGTTTTGGCAGTAACCTTAAATATACTTGATAGCATTTATGGCAAACCCTTAACTATGATGAACCGCATGATATAAAAATATCTAAGCGGTTCAATTCTTCTTAAAGTTTTAAAATGTTAAAAAAAGTAGCAATATTAGTAGATGGTGATTTTTTTATAAGACGCCATAAATCTTATTTTAAAAAATTTAGAAAATCTAATCACTATAAGCCTTCTCCCGAAGAATTAGCAAAAGCTTTGCACAATCATTGTTTAAAACATATCGATAAAAATAAAGAAGAGTTATACCGCATTTTCTTTTATGATTGCAAACCTTTGAATAATAAAGCTCATAATCCAAAATCTAATGAATGCATAGATTTTGCTACAACTGAAATTTATAAAGAAAGAATAGAATTGCATAAATGTTTAATCTCTAAACCTTGTCTCGCATTAAGATTAGGTTATCTTGATGAAAAAAGTGCTACTTGGGTTATTAAAAATAAGAAAAAACACAAGAAATTATTGAGTGGAAAAATAACAATAGAAGATCTTAGCGATAATGATTATATGTATTATGCAAAACAAAAAGGTGTTGATATGAAGATAGGTATTGACATAGCTACTCTAGCTTTAAAAAAACTAGTCCAAAAAATAGTCTTAATTTCTGGTGATAGCGATTTTGTTCCTGCTTCAAAATTAGCAAGAACAGAAGGTATCATTTTTACTCTCGATCCAATGGGCAATCCTATTAAAGAAAATTTAGAAGAACATATTGATTATTTAAAAACAACTCTACCTTGTTTTAAAAAATAAAAAATTTATTTTTTTACTTTTCACAATTTACTCATCTCATACAATCTTAATTGTTCCTAATGTCTATCAAAGTTATATTCAAATCTAAAATTTCAGAAAAAATCTATAAGTAAAATGTAATAGAACATAAAAATACATTAAAATATGTTAAAATATGCAAAGATAAACTATACTGAGGAATATTATGAATGAAGTAGATGTTCTAAAAAGTATCGCTGAGCAATTAACGGAACGGAAAAATGCAGCAGCTTTAAACAATTACGAAGTACTTTGTAATAATATTAAATATGTAAATAATATTTTTAATAATGGAATAAATCTTTTAACATCTTTACAGAAAAGATTAGATGAAATATACAAGAATGATGAGTTTATATCTGATGAATTTAAAAATAACTCAAGTAAATATTGTTATTTTAAAATGATTATTCCTCGTATTTTACTTAATAATATTAATATAATTCAAAAATTTGAATATTATACCAAACCAGATGATAGAACCAATATAACAATAAAAACAGTAGGGAAATTAAAAAAAGATTTTTTTGATTATAACAATCTAGTAACTTCAGCGCGTCAATTTATCGACAGCTTGATAGTTGATGCTTATCAATTTACATTGTTAGACCCTAAAGAAATAAATTTCCAAGTTTTAACATCATTGGATAGTTTTAGTAAGTATGCAACAAGATCCATCTTAGAAAGTCTTTTTGACTCTAATATTAGAACATATTTGGAAGAATTTAGAAAACTCAATCATAAAAAACGTAAAGGAGAGGTATCGCCGTTCACAAAGTGCAATAAAAAAACTTTTGGAGAAAAAGTGGATTATTTATTTAATTGTTTAAACCTAACAAATGATAATAATCTCAAAGAAGAAATTAAAAAATTATTTAGCTTTTCTTCAGAATTTACACACATAGGATACATATCAACTTTTTTTACAAGCTCTAATGCATTAGATGTAGTTTTTGGAGATGATTTTGGTCCATATCTTTTAAGTACAGAGAATTTTAATGAACTAAAATATGAAATATTAGTAACAACAATAAAATTATTTGCAAAGATCTATTTACCTTCCATAAAAAATATGCTGGAAAAATCATTGGAACAAAATATTTTTAAAGAATATCAGGAATTAATTGACACCATTATCTTAGATATTACAAATAAATTAAACACAAGAAACAATGAGTATTATTTTCCCATAATTAAAGGACTTATTGGCTCAAATGAAACAATTAATCTAACTTGCAAATGTAATAATGTTACTCATTGGTCTCCTCCTCATGAACTAAGAAATGCTTATTGTAAAAAGTGTGGTAGTCGATTTGGTTTTCTTGAATTTCAAGATAATGTAGAATGTATTCTAACAAGCGAAGGTCCAGTTAAAGTCATAGGTTCAAAAACTCAAAATATATAAATATTGTAAAAATAAAAAGTTAATGCTGATGAAATTACATAAGTTAAATTCTCAAAACAAAAGATCATCAAAAAGATACTCTAAGACCAATTTAATTGGTCTTAGAGTATTATAAAATTATTTAATACCATTTCTTTCTATTCTTCTATTTTCTCTATCTTTTAAAGTAGATTTAATAATATTTATACATTTTTCAAAAAATTCACCATATCTTTCTTTATCATCTTCTCTCAAATCAAACAAATCAAAAAGCATGTAAGATGTTTGTCCTCGATCTAAAATATTTTTTGGATAATACTTTAAAGATAAAAGTTTTCTGTAATCATCTTCATTAAATTCTAAGCAAGAAATTTTATACTTGAATTTTTGATAAAATTCATATAAATCACAAAGATCGCTACATTCTCTAGCTTCCATTATAAAATTACTTCCTATACAAAAATAAGTTTGATATAAACCAAATTCATTATTTCGATTTATTACAATTATTCTAGTATGATCAAGATTATTTTTAGAAGTGACAATATAAATTCTATCAAATTCTTCAGCCTCTTTTATAAATTGGGAGTTAAAATTTGATTTAATAAAATCACTTGCAAATGGAGAGCCTTCCCCTGTCAATAGCCAATTATGATTGATTTTAAATCTTAATGCAAATTTTTCTAAAAAATCAAAATCTGGATACATTTTAAAATTTAAAATTTGATTGATTTTTGCATAATTACTTTCACCCATTGCTCTTGAACAAGTTATTTCACTTAATTTTAACTCATTAAAGATATGATTAATCCTATTAATTAAATCATTATGATCTTTCGAAAAAACATTATTCATCATGTTTTCTCCTAAATTATATGAGTTTAGTGAAGCAAATCCATCCTGAAAATTCTTAATCGTACTTCTAAGTTTATAATTTTCAAGCATTAATTCTAAGGCTACTTTAGCTGTTTTGGATATTCTCGAACTATCACTCCAAGAATCTATTGTGGTTTTTGATAATCCTAATTTTTCAGCCAATTCTGTCCTACTCATCCCCAAAGTGTTACAAACTTCTTTGAACATAAAAAAACTCCTTTTGGAAAATAATTTTTGAAATTAAAGCATAATAAAATAAAAAAGTCAAGTATATACATATTACATAATATTTTATATTTTTTATGTAATATAATCTAATATTAATTCTCTTATAAATTATCCATCTCTTTTAATCTCATTATTCCTAACACTTGTCCATCGCAAGATTAATTGAGTTAAATTGTAATACAATATAAAAAATTATTTGTTTATATTTTAGATTAGCTTTATTACAATTTTATACATTTTTTTAAAAAATAAAAAACTTTCACAAATACCATAAAATCATTATATATATTTTTTAAATATCTATAACATAATACTTTGATTAAATTTGATTTAGGACATTTATTATGATAAAATGAATTATATTACATTTTAAAACAAAGGAGCTAAAATGTTAAAAAATTACTAAGTGTTGCAGCTTTAGGTGCTTTATTGTCAAGTTCTGCTTTTGCAGAGGATATTCTTGCTAAAGTCAGTAATGGAGCAATTAGTGATAATAGTGCAGGTGTTAAAGTTCTTAGCCTTGATGAGATGAAAGAGGTTAAGGGTGGGTATCGGTTTCAAAGAGATAGTGCTTTTGATTATTATGCAGGTTCTCTAACTTCTTATGGATATGTTGTTTTGAATGATAACAGTAATGATCATAGAGAAGTAAGCAAGCAACTTGGTTATTCAAGTAATGGATATATCGTAGCCAAATACCGCTATGTAAATAATCAAAAAGATTATTATTTGCAATACTTTTCAAGCAAATACGGTTCGGGCACAAATATTTGGGCTTATGCAAATAGTCCAGCTTATGAGATTTTAAGACAATTTAAAAATAGATACTAATCACTCTCCCTGTTCCATTTTATTCCAAAGTGGAACAGATCTTGCTTATATTATTTTAATATATTTAGGTTGAAGGCAGAAAAATCTAAATTAAGGAATTAA
>NZ_JACHTR010000029.1:0-13760 GCF_020135975.1 Campylobacter sp. W0014
AGGAATACAGTTATAAACAATTTTGATTTTAAAAAATTACATATTTTCTTAAACATCATTTCTTCCTTAAAAAATAAAAACAGATAATTAATATCAATACTTAGATATAAATCGGGTCATGAAGATGAAATCATGGCTCAAGAAGTATCTCATATTGTAACCGTACCTGTTGATCAGCAAAGTGGACAACCTTCTGGACAAAGAGTTCATAAGCCCTTTTCTTTTACTTGCTCATTAAATAAGTCCGTGCCTTTGTTATATAATGCACTTACCAAAGGAGAAAGACTTCCAACAGTCGAAGTTCATTGGTTTAGAACTGCAACAAGCGGTGGGTCTGAACACTTTTTTACTACAAAATTGGAAGATGCAATCATTACAAATATTGAATTGATAATGCCAAATGCACAAGATGCGAGTAATCATGATAAAACAGAACTTTTAAAAGTTTCAATGAATTATAGAAAAGTAGTTTGGGAGCATACTGCTGCTGGAACTAGCGGAAGTGATGACTGGAGAGAAGGTAAAGCTTAATTATTATTTTATCTTAAAATCTCGACTAAAAAATTGTATCTCAAAAATATATTTTATAATGATATACCTCCCACGCGTAAATGCGGGATAGGGAGGATCCTACATCAATTAGAATTATTTTTCTAGTTAATATTAGGATTGAAAAATAAAAATCTTTTTAGATCATTACTTTAAAAAGCTATAATTTTTTGTTAGTTCTTAACAAGAGGATAAAAATAAATTGCCTTATTTTTAGATTAATTAAGGCTTTAGAAAAAGAAAAGATTATAATAGTTTTAGAAATTCTCTCTTAATTAAGCTTATGCTTTGCACAGGACTTAGAATTTCTGAAGCGTTAATGTTAAATTGTGTGATTTTGAAGAAGTAGATAATGAAATGTTAAAAATATCTATAATAGGTAAAGACAGTAAAGAACAATTTGCTTATATAGGAAGAAAAGAAATAGATGACGAGCTTGAATATTTTAGTGAAAAGATTGGAAATAATGAATTTATTATACAAACAAATGGGAAAACTTTTAAATAGAAGCAATACTTTTTTAATTGTTAATAATATTTTACGCAAAGGCTTCAATAGTTAAAAAAGACTTCATTTATTAAGACATACTTTATCAATGAAATTAACTGCACAAGGAACTAATCTTGTGGTTATTCAAAAGATATTGAGACACTTCTACTATATATTCTAAGGCAACAAATGATATCATAAAAGCAGCATTACTTGGAGAGTGAAATTTTATGTATTAGAGCAGGCTTTAAATAAAGTCTGCTCTAATATTTTGCTTATTTTATTTCAGTTAATAAAAACTCAGGTTCACCTCCAAGAGTTTTTATAAACCTTGCTATTCTTGATAAAACTAGCTCTATAGGAAATGTGAAAATATTTGCAAGTAGAAAATATAAATCTTCAAGAATATCTTCCTCTTTGCATTCGATATCTTCAATATCAAAAGTAGAATCTTTATTGTATTTGTAGATTTCTTTGTAAATTTGAATCAGAATTTGAATTTTCTGTTCATTTTTATTTGTTTTTGAGAACAAATATAGCTTTTCAATTAATTCCTTGATTAATTTATTTCTATTCTTTTGCTCATTAAAAAAACTGGAGAAACTCAATCCCTCCCTCCCATATTTTTTTATCATTATTCATGGTATTCCTTTTAATTGATCGATATAATCACTCCACCATTGCATTAAAAACTTCCTATCGTTTAATCTTAAACTTCTGTTATAAGTAGCCTTTACTTTGTTTCTTTCTCTATGATCTAAACATAATTCTATGACTTCATTATCTTGTCTATGAAGATTTTTAAATTCATAAAGTAAGGTTGAAGCCGTTGTTCTAAAACCATGAAAAACCATTTCCTCACCAAAACCCAATCTTTTAATAGCTTGATTCAATGTGTTTTCGCTCATGGTTTTAGATTTGCTTATATCACTTGGAAAAACATATTTTGAATGATAAAATGAAAAAGGTTTGATAAATTCAAACAACTTTACAACGCTTCCACTTAATGGTATGATAAAATCTTCACCTCCTTTCATTTTATTTGCAGGTATAGTTATCTTTGAGTTTTTAAAATCAATCTCACTCCATTCTAAATTTCTAATATTGGCACTTCTTAAAATAAATATGGACTAATTTGTAAAGCTATTTTTGCGAATATATTTCTATATGTAATTTTTTATTGCTCTATTTATTGTATATAAAATAATTCTTTTAAAAACCTCTAATCAAAAATATTCTACAAAGTAGAATATGAGTTTAGATTTTTTTAAATCTTCTAAAACTAACATATTATATAAAATCAAGCAAAACAAAATCTTTTAATTTTGGGCATATTTCACACAAATAATCACTATACCATTGCATTAAATCTTTTCTCTATTTTAGGTTTTGAGCAAAATTATACGAAGCTTTAACTTTATTTTCTCTGTATGAGCTAGGGTATTAAACATAGATCTGAAGCCATGCGGAGTAAATTCTTCATTTGAATATCCCATTCTCTTAAATACCATTCTTATTGTATTGTCGCTTAAAATCTCATTTAGTGGAGCACCTCTCTTTTTTGTTCTAATAGACTTAAATAAAAATTTGTGATGACTTATTTGTCTATATTCTTTTAATAATCGTACCACAAGATCACTTAGATGTATATAATGCGCTTTTTTCATTTTCATTTTTGAGACAGATATATTCCATAAACCATTTTCTAAATCAATGTCATTCCAAGTTGCACTTCTTATAGTAAAACTTCTTTGAGCAGTAAGAAGTCATAATAAAATTGCCATTTTTGTATTTATATCACATTGAACATGAATAATATTCTCAATTAGTTCTTTAACCTTTGAAATTTCTGCGATAGTTGTTTTTTATTATAAATAAGATCTTTTCTTTTTATACCAAACATAACATTATTTTCAATTATTTCTCTATTAACCGCATAGGTTAGTATAGAATCTAGTGTTGTGAATATTTTTTTACCAACTTCAGATTTTTTTTGTAATTTAATTTTTTCAAGTATATTTAAAATATCACTTATTTTGATAGAGCTGATAAGAATGTCGCCTATAAGATCATAACAATGATTCTCTATCCTTTTAATAGATTCATTGAGAGTACGTTTTGTTATATCATTTCTTTGGGTGAAATATTGCTCAGTAATATTTCTAAAGCTTGTCGCACATTCTATTCTTTCTTTTACACTTCTCCACTGTTTTTTAAAGAAATTTTTATCTCATTTTTTCTATCTCGAGCTTCTTTAATTGACATTTGCGGAAATTGTCCCAAAGTCACTCTTTTTCAGTTTTCTTGTTTTTGGATCTTTATAATCAAAAACAAAAGATTTGTTTCCACTAGGATAAACTAAAACAAATAAATTATCACCATCGCCAACTAAAAATTTTTTAGCTTTTGGACTAATATTTACTTATATCTTTTTGTGTAAGCATTAAGAATTGACTCCTTGAACTGATTTTATCCTAACTTTTTGATTTAAAAATAAAAAGTTAGGATAAAAGTTAGGAAAAATTTTTCAAAATAGATTTTAACGGAAAAAACTTTAATTTAGGTTTCAAATAGCTTCAAAGTCCTATTTTATAAATATTTTTTGAGTTTGATATTTATAGCAGTTTATATTTACTTATAGTAGTTTATAGTATAAATGGTGCGGTTAGCGAGATTTGAATAATATCTATTTAAATATTATAAAACAATATTTTATTTTTTATAAATTAATTAAAGTCAATAAATAGGTCAATAGATTTTTAAAAATAAAAGCAATAATTTTTCTAAAATTAAAATCCGATTAAAATAAGTATGTTTTTTATTGCTTAAAATCCGATGAAAAACAATAGCTTAAATTATTAAAATCCGATGAAATTAGGTAGGATAAATTTTATCAGTTAGCTTTTACAAATAGGTTTTTAGAAAAAAGTTATCAAAGTATTTTTTTAAACTTTGGTTTCTTAGTAAGAGCAATAAGTGTTCCATAAATAACTAAAAGTTTATATTAGATTAATATTTTTATTAGTTTTTTTATTTTAAAATTATCAATCTAAGAAGAACTTTATTAAGCTACCTTTCAACTTATCAAAGAATATAAAATGTTTAACAAAGATGATATTATTAATAATGCAATTCCAGTAAAAACTTTTGCAACTAATATAGGTTTGTATGATAATTTTTACAGAAATGTAAATGATATTAGAAGTGGTTTCAAAATTAAACAGGTAGGGAGCAATTATTTTGTTTTGTTACCTGAATGGTTTGTTAGATTATTAGAGATTAACTACGATTGTTATGTAATAAAACCTTATGAAAGTTTTAATTATGAATTTAAAGTAAAGATTACAAAAAAGACTGAAATAGGATTTTATAAAAAATGACAACTTATAAGCTTTGCAAGTGTGGAAGAAGGATAGAAACACACATAAGAAAATGTGAAGAATGCAACAAAGCTTATAAGAAAACTATAAATAAAAATTATGATTTATTTAAAAGAAACAAAGAGAGTGCAAAATTTTACAATAGTTCAGAGTGGAGAAAGTTAAGAACAATTTTTATAAATAAAAATCCTTTTTGTTTTAATTGTGGAAAACTTGCCAAGATTGTAGATCATATCATTCCAATTAAGCAGGGTGGCAATAGGTTAAATCAAGACAATCTTCAAAGTCTATGCATAAAATGCCATAATGAAAAAACTAAAAAAGAGCTTAAGGGGTAGGGGTGTAAATCTCTATGAAGCCAAAAAAAATACACCGAAACGGCAGACTTGAAAAAATGTGAGCTAAATTTTTACACTACGTTATACTTAACCAACAAATTAACTAATGAAAATTTTATCTAACCCTTGCAAAATCTTTATTTTTAGTCTTTAATTTTTTAAAAAAAATATCAAAAAGCTTAATTTTTTATTTCTATTTGACTAACACACATTTTAACGCCTCAAACTTTTTTTAAAATTCAAATAAAAAAGGTTGAAAATGTCAAAAGAATTTTTAAATATCGATGAGGTTTTGCAAATACTCAATATCAAATCCAAAGAATATTTAAGTCGCTATTTAAAGAAAAATGGTGTTAAGGTTTTTAAAGGAAAAGCTAAACCTTACCCAAAAGATGAGATTTTAAGACTAGCCAAAAAAAGACAAGAAGAAAATCATCATAATTCTAAACAAAACAAGGTGATTTTATATATTGATGATAATACTATCAAAGAAAAATCAAAGCAAACTAAAAAAGCACAGGAACAAACCACACCTCAAAAAGAACTAAATTTAAGTGACATCGAGCAAGAATTAACGCAAAAAACTATTAACGAATTAGAAAATTTGGGGATTTACGATCCTTTAGAAAATGACATCATCAAGGTTTATGCTAAAAATCTTATTTTGTTTGAATGTTCTAGTAAAGAGATAGAAAATAAAGGTTTTTATGTTATAAGTGATAAAGGAACGCCTATAATTTCACCCGAATTTACCGCTTTTAATTCTTTAACAAAAAACATTATAGGATTGGCAAAAAATTTGGGAATTGGAGCACCAAATAGAGTAAGAGTAAATCCAAAAGAAAACAAACAAAATTCAACATTTGATATTCTTTTAAACGAGACAGAAAATGAATGAAATCAAATTAAGATCAAGAGAAAACATACTAGAATACGCAAAAAAATACATAAAAATAAAAAATAATGAATTTCAAAACTCACCATTTTATATCGATGAAAAAACCGCACTAAACGCCGTTTTATTTATTTCACTTTTAAAACATACTGATGGAGATCTTGCAGGCAAACCTTTTCAACTTTTAGATTTTCAAATCGAGTTTATCATAGATATTATCGCTACTTATTCTAAAGAAAAAAAAGCAAGGCGTTATTCTTACGCTTTACTCTTTATACCACGTAAAAATGGTAAAACAGAGCTTATAGGTGCTATTTTACTTTACTTTCTTTTTATAGATAAAGAAAAAGGTAAAAAAATATATTGTGCGGCAAATGAAACCGAACAAGCAAAATTAGTTTTTAACGCTGCCTCTTCTATGGTGAGTCAAGAGAAAGAACTTAACGAAATTTGCTATCAATACAAAACCTACAGAGAAATACGCAAAAAAAATGCTAAATTTGAAGATTTTATCAAGGTATTAACAGCATCAAGTGAGACAAAGGACGGCTTAAGACCCTATGTTTTTATTTATGATGAACTTCATGCTGCAAAGGATGGAAGCTTGTATAAAGTTTTAGAAGAAGGCACAGCAAGTAGATCTAATTCGCTTTGTATAGTCATTTCAACTGCAGGTTATAATCAAAACGGAGAAATGAAAAAACAATACGATTATTGTAAAAAAGTTCAAAGCGGGATTATAAACGATCCTTCAACTTATGCCAAAATTTATGAACCTGATAAAAATGATGATTGGCAAGATGAGAAAACTTGGATAAAGGTAAATCCCGCTTTGGGCTATGGAGTAAAAATTGAAAAATTAAGAGAATATTTTGAAAAAGCCAAAAATAACGCAGAAGATGAGGTAAGTTTTAAAACAAAACATTTAAATATCTGGACTTCAAATACAGGAGCTTTTGTCAAAGATGATGATTTTATAAAATGCAATTTAGGAGAGCTTGATTTAAGCAAAGATGTTTATTTAGGAATAGATCTTTCAGCAACCACTGACTTAACCGCTCTTGCTATGATTTGTGAAGTGAATAAAATTTTACACATAGATTTTAAATTTTACGCTCCAGAACTTAGCGCAAGAGAACGAAGCAGAAGAGATAAAGTTCCTTATTTAGAATGGGCAAGGCAAGGATTTTTAACCCTAACGCCTGGTAATAGTGTCGATTATGATTATTTGATTGAGGATATTATAGCTTTAAATAAAACACTTAAAATCAAAATGATAGGTTATGATCCATGGAATTCTCACGAGGTAGCCAAAAAACTAGGCGAAGAAAATCTAGAATGTGTTCAAATAAGACAAGGTTTCGCTACCATCAGCGAACCTTTAAAAGAATATCAAATCAGAGTTTTAAAACAAACTTTAAATCATAATGCAAACCCTATTTTAAGATGGTGTAACTCAAATTTAGTCGTAGATAAAGACGCAAGAGAAAACATAAAACCTGATAAGAAAAGATCGAGCGAAAGAATAGACGCAATTTCAGCTCTAGTAACTGCAATCGCCACTAAAAACAGCATAGAAAAACCAAAATCAAGCGTTTATGAAACAAGAGGTATAAGGTTTTTGTAAATTAATCAGTTTGGAAGCAAGATAAATCCCCGCACTAAGACGGGGTAACCCACATTGTGAGCCAAATTTCCTAAATCAGAAGAAGTCTAAAACCTGCTTTAAAGTTTTACAATCCTTATGATTTCTTAATTATAACATTTTTTCTAAAACGCACTTTAACGCCTCAAACTTTTTTTAAAATATACAAAAAAGTAAAAGGTTTTTTACATGTTTGATAAATTAAGATCATTATTTTTAAAAAAGCAAAAAAGAAGCGATGAGCTTGTAAATGGAATTGATTTTTTATTAAATGACAAAATAAAAGCTGAGGAGCTTTCAGCAGTCATTGCTGCGATTTCAAATATAAGCGAAACCATAGCAAGTCTTCCTTTAAATTTATATCAAAAAACAAGCGATGGATCAAAACTTGCTACAAATCACCCCTTGTTTCATCTTATAAAAATAGCACCCAATGAAAACATGACACCTTTTACACTTTTTGAAGCTTTTATGGTGCAAATGCTGATTTATGGAAATGGCTTTTTATATCCACTTAGAAAAAGAAACGGACAAATTCATTCCATAGAGCTTTTAGAACACAAAGACATAAACCTTTTTAAACAAAACGGAAAGTATTATTATCAAGCTTATTCAAATAATAAAAGTATAGTGTTAAATTACGATGAGGTTGTCAACGTTCCTTATCATACAAAAGATGGTGTTTTAGGTATAGCACCCCTTAGAAAAAGTAAAAATACGGCCGAACTCGCATCAGCTATAGAGCAACACGGCTTAAGTTTTTTTAAAAATGGAAGTTTTACAAGTGGGGTGATTTCCATCCCAACAGAATTAAGTAATGAAGCTTATCAAAGACTAAAAACCTCATTTAAAGAAAATTACAATCAAAAAAAGGCTTACAATATATCCATTTTAGAAAGCGGGGCTACTTACACACAAACTACAAGTGCAAACAAAGATAGTCAATTCATAGAAAGCAAACAATTTCAAGTGATAGAAATTGCAAGGCTTTTTAATATCCCACCTCACAAGCTAGGCGATCTTTCAAGAGCGACTTTTTCAAATATCGAGCAACAAGAAACCAATTATATGGTGCAAACCATCACTCCTTTAACTACTAAAATCGAACAAGCCTTAAATCGTTTTTTATTAAGCAAAGAAGAATGGGGTAGATTTTATTTTAAATTCAATATCAATGCCATTTTAAGAGCTGATAGTTCTTCAAGATGGGAAAGTTACACCAAAGCTTTAAGTAATGGTGTGATGAGTATAAATGAAGTTAGAGCCTTAGAAGAAATGAACCCAATCGACAATGGAAACGATCATCTTATTCCGCTAAATCTTTCTAAGATAGATCAAAAAGACACTCAAAAGGAAAAAGATAATGCTTAAGGTAGAAGGTTTAAATGAATTAATGCAAGGTTTAGCAAATATAAATAAAAAAGCTTTACCCAATGCTGCTAAAAAATCCGCTTTAGAAGTTGCAAAAGAAATCACCAAAGAATATAAACGCAATATCCCAAAAAGAACAGGACTTTTAAAACAAAGTGTAAAAGCAGTTCCAAGCTATACTTTACAAAAAGGCGTCTATCGTGCCGCTTCAGTTGTTTTTATGATGAAAAAAGTATCTCAAAAACGTTATGAAAAACTAGCAAAAAAGAAAAAATGGACGCAAGAAAAGAAAAATGATAAAAAACAAAAAATAGATTATTTTGCAAGTGCTTACTATGCTAGGTTTATAGAATATGGATTTTATCATAAAGGCGGGATAAAAAAGAGCCAAAAAGGTAAAACCAATACAAGTGGTAAAACAACCTTTGTAGAAGGAACTTACACAATGCAAAATGCAAGAGATAAAGTAGATCCAAAGGCAGAAAAGCTCGTAGAGATTAAATTAGATGTTGAATTAAATAAATTAGGTTTTTAAGATGCAAGATTTTTTAAGTCATTTTTTAAAAGAATTAAAAGACTTTTTAGATATTGAAATATATCCTATTTCCAGATCTAAAGATAAATTAGAAAAGGCGTTTTTAATCTATGAAATAAGCCATGAAGAATTAAATTTAAGCATAGATGATAAGATTTTAAACAAAGAATTAGAAATTAATTTAACCCTTTATACTCCAAAATACAAAGAATTAAGAGAACTAAAACGCAAAATAGAAATTTTTGTTTTACAATTTCAAAAAAAACCGATTGAAATATTATTTAACACAGAAGATAAAGACGAGGAAAGCGGATTTTATAGCAGCAATGTTTTTCTTACTTATTGTTTGTAATATTTTTTTTGTTTTTGCCCCAAAAATTGTGAGCTTATGACGCCTATTGAAGTAATAATTCCTGCTAAGCTTAACCAAGGATAACCCAAATATGCAAAAAGCACTAAAAGTAAAACCTATTATAACTATAATTAAAGCAAATAATTGACCTTTTTTTAACATATTTGACTTGCTCTGGTGCTAAAATTCTTATAGTTTCTTGATTTTTGCTATCTTCTTCAATATTTTGGCTGCTTGGGTAGGAGTGTGCGAGATACGCATTAATAAACTTGAGAAAAGGATAAAAAATGAGTAGCTTAGTTATGGTTAATAGTTAAAACACGCTAACACGCACTTTAACGCCTCAAACTTTTTATAAAATCTCCTTATATTTACTTATATAAGGAGAAATCATGTCAAAAGACAAAATCGTTACAGACGCCCCAGACGTGCAGGGACTTAGAATTTTAGTTTTATCTCGTGCAATGGAAGCTGCAGACAAAGAACCTATTCAAGCAGGATTTCTAACAAGCATTTCAGGACTTAAAGGCGGAACAAGAGAAAGCCAAAAGCTAAGCCCTATAAATGATAGAGACTATGAAGAGATTAATAGCGTAGGTAAAAAAACATCCGCTACGATAAATCTTAATTTGCTTTATAAATTTGTAAAAGATGGCAAAGTTGAAAGTTATGAAGGGGTGCATTATCTTGAAAAAGCCTTTGAAGACAATGAAGAAGTATTTATTATCGTTGAGGTCAATGATGAGAGAAAAACCACACTTAAAATAAAAATGAAACTCACAGGCTTTGAACTTCAAAGCGAAGCTAATAACAAATTCAGTGCAAATATTACCGCTGAAAAAATCGGTGAAGCAAAAGACATTACGCCTTTTAGATTTGAAGAAGGCGAAGAGGTAGAACACACTACAAAAGCTTTAAAAGTAGGAGATGTTTTGGAGGATAAAAAAGGTAAAATAGTTTATTATTATGCCAAAGAAAGCACACTAGCTAAACCTGAAATAAATGATGAAAGATTGGTTTATGTTTTTGATGCTATTCGCGGAGTTGTGCCAAATCCTAACACACAAACCTTTAATGAAAAAGAAGAGTTTATCACAACAAAAGAAGCAGAAGCTAAATGGCAAAAAGAAAGTGATGCTATCCATGAGACTAAGAATGAACCTGTAAAAGATCAAGTCTATGAAGATAAAAAAGGTAAAACGATTTATTTTTATCCAAATCCTTTGAGCCTCACCTATCCAGCCAATGGCGACACGCGTAAAAAATACACTATAGATGCAACCTCAGGCGTAGCCAGTGAAGCAGAAGAGCAAAGCTTTTTAAACAATACCTTTACTACCACATTAAAACAAAAGGCTAAAAAATGAAATTCAATGACTTTTTAAAACAACACTCTTTAGGAGAAAAAGAAATTTCAATTGAAGGTATAGATGAAAAATTTAAAATCCGTCAGCTTTCTATGGTAGAGCAATTAGAGATTATGGAAAAAAATAAAATCGAATTGCAAGATCAAAATAAAGAAAAAAATCAAGAAATAAGCCTTGATCTTATCAAGAAAAATTCTAATTTTAGAAAAGATATTATACTCACTGCTTTACTTGATCCAAAGGTGGATGAAAAAACCTTCGACAATCTAAATCAAGAGGGCTTAAAGGTTTTTGCACAACTTGCAGATGAGATTTTAAAATTCACAAATGAAGCACCAAAGCAAGAGAGCAAGGACGATTAAAATATCGCCTCGCCCTTGCTCTTGGGCGTAGCGTGGGCGAACTTGAAAGAACCATCACACAAGCTGAATTTAATGAGTGGATGTATTTTTTCAGCCATGAACCCTTAGCAAGTGAAAAAAATGAAATTCAAATGAATATTTTGTTGAGTATGTTAGCCTCATTTATGGGTGTTAAATGCAGTCAAGATGAATTTTTGCTAAGCACTCATTTAAAATCAAAACATACCCAGCAAAATAACGAAGAGAATTTAGATATCAAAAAACTTCAAGAAGATGTTTTGAAATTTTTAGGATAAAAAATGATTGATTTCTATATTAAATTCTTTTTCATTGGGATAATCTTGCAAGATTTGTTTAAATTGTTTTGTGAAATCTTTGTTAAAAATATTATTTTGCACTGCAAAATGCAAACAGAATGCACTCATAAGAACGCTTTTTGTTTGTTTTGTTTTTGCAAATTCATTTACTGCATTTTTAAACTTATAAAGCTCATCTTTGTATTTTTCATATTCTTCATTAAAAGCTTGGGCTTTAAAAAGTCTTTTACTTTTTTTTCGCATAAGAAAAAAGACAAACAGCAAAAATACAAAACCACCAAAACTAAGGGGTGCATAACTATAAAACATATTTTTCAAACTCCTTTTATAAATTCTAACAAAACCAAACTAAAGGAAGTATAAATGGCAAAAAATGTAAAAGTCGGTATTAGTGTAGATACAAATGAAGGCGTTGTTAGTGTTCAAAAACTCAATAAAGGTTTTAGCGGTTTAAACCAAACAACACAAAACACAAGAAAATATTTAAAACAAACAGAACAAAGCTTTTTAGGTCTTTCAAAAAGCATTTTAGATATGAATGCACATTTAGTTCAAGCTTATCAAGGTTATAAAAATTTATTTTTAGATATAAAAGATTTTGGAAGCTCTTTTATTGATGCGAGTAAATCCTTTGAAACTGCAAAAACACAACTGGCTTTCATTACAGCAACCACACATGCAAACGTAGATGCTACGGGCAAAGCAATTTCACAACTTCAAAAGTGGCAAGCCGCTACAAAAAGCAGTGAAAAAACCTTTAAAGAATTTAACGATTTACACACCAAAACGGGCTATTCTTTGCAAGATTTAGCAAGCATGTTTCAATCCTTTGCTTCTACAGCCTTAAATAATATGAATTTTGATGAAGCTAAAAAAGCTTTTGAAAGTATTTTGATAGCAATTTCAAATACTTCCATGAGCACAGAGCAACTTTCAATGACTATGGATAGCTTAGGAGCGGGTGTATTTAGTGCAAGCGGAGATTTAAGACGTTTTGCTGAAAGCTTAGGAATTACAAACGATGCAATGGCTGAAGCAAAGAAAAATGGAAAACTTTATGATCTTTTCATAGAAAAAACAAAAGAACTCACAAAATATACAGATTACACCACCCAAACCTATGAAAAGCAAATGCAAAAATTTGAAGCCAATATCCAAATGTTACAGGCTGAACTTTCAAAACCTATTTTTGATGCTCTTAAAAACTCACTCATTGACATAAATACTTATATCAAAGATAATGAGAAAGAGATAAAAGCTGGTATTAAAAGCATTACTGAATTTGCGATATCTTGCAAGGATTTGGCAATCAATATAGGACTTGTCTATGCAGGTTTTAAAACTTTTAACACGATAAAAAACTTACCCTTTATTGTAAATATGAGAAAAGATTATAGTGATTTAATCGCAAAACAAAAAGAAATGATCAATCTTATAAATGAACAAAGAAATTTAAAATTTAGAGTTGCAGGACTTAAAGAAACGCTTAGTGATTTGGAAAGATTAAGAGGTATAAAGGCAGATAGTGTAAGGCCTGCTGTTTTTGTAACTTCTTCTTCAAAACAAACAAGACTGGATACAACAAAAACTATTTTTACAGATCAATCCATCAAAACCTATGATCAAATAAAAACTCTACAACAACAAATCTACAAAAACGAAACGTTGATTAATGAAACCATTTTAAAAAGAAATCCTATGTTAGCGACTATTAAAGGCACTATGGGAAAACTAGCAAGTTCTGCTTTAAGTTTTATAAAATGCTTAGGACCTACTGTGGGACTTACGGCTTTATTAACAATGATAGAAAAGATTTATTCAAATTGGTCTAATTTTGATAAAGCTTTGGAAAAAACATCGGCAAAAAAGTTAGAAAATAAAAGTGCTAAAGAATTAAATGATTATGTTACAAACATCAAAAGCCAAATGGAAGCTTTAGAGGCAAATGGAAGTGTTTTAGGAGCAAAGATAACTTCAAAACTTGATTTTTGGTATATAAAAGAGGGAGTAGAAGGGGTTTTAAAACTATCTCAAGATGGGTATGAAGCAATAAGCGGAAAACAAATGACAATGAATGCAGAAGCTAAAAAAGCTTACGATCAATTACAAGCGAATTTAAAAATCGCAGAAGAAGCGGCAAAAAAAGCAAAACAAGAGGAA
>NZ_JACHTR010000030.1:0-11588 GCF_020135975.1 Campylobacter sp. W0014
GTATCTAACTCTTGTAAAGCGTTTTTATACAAGTACCCCCCCCCCTGAAATATCTTTAAGATTGATATCTAAACTATCTTTTCCTAAGATAAGTTCATAATGAGTGATTGCTAATCCTTTGAGTTTTTCTTTTAAAATAAGATTGTTTAGTGAATTTAAGTTTTTACTAAAAAGCATAGTTTGATTTTTATTAAATTTCATAATTTAATCCTAAAAATATTTATACAAAATCTTCTTTTTTTAAGGCTTGGCCAAATTCGATATCTTTTGTAGCCTTTTTACCTAAAATTTCTTTGTAAAATTTTGGATGAAGTCCAAAAGAAGGACGCACGGATTTTACATTTTCTTCGCTAAAAATTTCACCTTTTTTGATACCTTTACTTGCGTATAAACTTCTTGCAAAGGTGCGATTTTTTAAAGTTTTTTCATTAAGTTCTAAAGAGCCATCTCCTAAAGCACTTTCAGCTTCTCTTACAGCCTCAACCATAGCTTTAAATTCATCAAAATCGAGGCTAAATTTAGCATCTTCGCTTCCTAAATTTTTATCAATCATAAAATGTTTTTCAATCACCCTAGCTCCAAGTGCTACAGCCATAACCGGAGCCAAGTATCCAAAGCTATGATCACTTAGTCCCACTTCTACACCAAATTTTTCCTTTAAACTTAAAATAGCTTTTAAATTCATATCGCTGATTTTTGCAGGATAGGCGGAGGTACATTTTAAAAATATCAATTGTGGATTTTTTTCTTCTTTGAAAATTTCACAAATTCTAAAAAGCTCTTCTTCGCTCGCAATGCCCGTAGAAACGATCGTGGTTTTGTTTTCTTTGGCTATATAACGGATCAATTCTTCATCATTAGCTTCAAATGAGGCGATTTTATAAGCTATGGGATCAAATTGTTTTAAAAAATCCACATCTTTTTTCGCAAAAGGACTTGAAAAGCAGAATATGCCTTCATCTTTGGCGGTTTGAAAAATTTGTTCATGCCATTCATAAGGGGTTTTTGCGTTTTCATAAAGTTCGTAAAGTCTGCGTTTATCCCAAAGTCCACCTTTGATGATGAAATCCTCTTTATCGCTATCAAGAGTAAGGCTATCTGGAGTGTAAGTTTGAATTTTTATCGCATCCGCCCCTGCTTTTTTAGCAGCTTTGATACTTTTTAGTGCAAGTTCTAAACTTCCGGCATGATTTGCACTTAATTCTGCTATGATAAATACTTTTTGATCTGTGTTGAAATTTCCTATTTGCATTTAAACCTCATAATATTATAATATTTAGTATTATAATATATTTTTTATTTAAGCTATAAAAAAATATTTTTTTTTTACGATTTAACCTTTACTATTATTAGTTAATTCTTTAAGAAAGTGAATTATTTATGAAATATTGTAAAAAATGTGTTATGCCAGATACTAAACCTGATTTGCATTTTGATGAAGAGGGGATTTGTGATGCTTGTCGTTCTCAAGAAAGTAAAGATAGAGAAATTAATTGGCAAGAAAGAGAAAAAGAATTTTTAGAACTCATTAAAAAATATAAAAAACATCCTGTTTATGATTGTGTAATAGGAGTAAGTGGAGGTAAAGACTCTACTTTTCAAGTGATTAAAATGCTTGAACTTGGGCTTAATCCTTTATGTGTTTGTTTTGAACCAAGCGTCCCTACTAAAATAGGGAGAAAAAATTTAAAAAATCTTAATGATTTAGGAGTTGATCTTATCCATATTAAAAGAAATCCAAAAATTTATAAAAAACTTGCAAGAGAAGCTTTTATAAGAACAGGAGATAACGAATGGCAAAATCATTTAGGAATTTTTACTTCTGTATCACGTATTGCTGTGAATTTTAATATTCCTTTAATTATATGGGGGGAAAGTCCACAAATCGAATATGGTGGCCCTGCAAGCTCTAAAGATAAAAATACTTTAGGCAGAGAATGGCTTGAAGAATTTGGAGGACTTTTGGGTAATAGAATTGCCGATATGATAGGAGTGGATGGTATAGAAGAAAAAGATTTGTACTTTTATACTTATCCAAGTGATGAGGAGCTTAAAAGAGTCGGTGTTACAGGATTATTTGTAGGATATTATTTCAAATGGGATTATAAAAACAATCTTGAGATTTCTCAAAAAAATGGTTTTAAAACAAGTATTAAGCCTGTTGAAACTACTTATGAAAATTTTGAAAATTTAGATTGTTATTCTAATCATGTGCATGATTATTTAAAATACTGTAAATATGGCTTTGGAAGAGCAACTGATAATGCATGTTTAGATATTCGTTTAGGTTATATTACTAGAGAAGAGGGGGTAAGACTTGTACAAAAATACGATGGAAAACCACCTAAAAAAGCCATTAAAAAATACCTAGAATTTAGTGGTTTTAGTGAAAAAGAATTTCAAAAAATCGTTGATTCTTTTACCAATAAAAAAATTTTTAAACGCAATGAAAAGGGTGAGTTTTTAAGGGATTGTGATGGCTCTTTGATTAGAAAAGAAGAGTATGTTTTAAAATGATAGGTGTGATTGATTATGGAGCTGGAAATTTAAATTCTGTTTTAAAAGCTCTTGAAAAAATAGGTATTGAAAATTTTTTAATACGTAAAAAAGAAGATTTTTCCAAGGCGCAAAAACTTATTTTACCAGGCGTTGGATCTTTTAAAGATGCGGTGAGGCATTTAGAAAAAATGGAGCTTATGGAACCTTTAAAAGAAGAAGTTTTACAAGTAAAAAAGCCTATTTTGGGAATTTGCCTTGGTATGCAACTTTTTTTAGAAAAGGGTTATGAGGGTGGAATTTGTAATGGACTTGGTTTCTTAGAAGGTGAAGTTGTTCCTTTTGAAAAAACTAATTTAAAAATTCCTCATATGGGATGGAATGATTTAGAAATTTTAAAGAAAGAGCCTTTGTATCAAGATATTCCCTTGCAAAATGATTTTTATTTTGTGCATTCTTTTTATGTTAAGTGTGATGAAAAATTTATTAGCGCAAAGGCTCAGTATGGCTATCAATTTACAGCTAGTATCCAAAAAGATAATATTTTTGGTGTTCAATTCCATCCTGAAAAAAGTCAAAATTTGGGCTTGAAACTTTTAGAGAATTTTACAAGGCTTTGAAAATGTTAAAAACTAGAATTATTCCTTGTGTATTGCTAAAAAATGCACAACTAGTGAAAAGCATAGGATTTAAAGATTTTCGTACTATTGGTCATTTAACTTCAACGATGCGAATTTATAATGCACGTAATGTTGATGAGCTGATTATTTTAGATATTGACGCTTCTAAAAATGGACAAGTTGATTTTGAAAGCTTAGAGGATCTTGCCAAAGAATGTTTTATGCCTTTAACGATAGGAGGTGGAATCAAAACTCTTGAAAATATACAAGATATTTTAAATCTTGGAGCGGATAAAATCGCTATTAATTCTAAAGCTTTAGAAGATCCTAGTTTTATCACTAAAGCGGCTAATCGTTTTGGATCGCAATGTATCGTTTGTTCTATCGATGTTAAAAGAAAAGATGGTCGCTTTTGTGTTTATAGCAAAGAAAAATTATTAGACATTGATCCTTTGGAACTTGCCTTAGAATATGAAAGACAAGGTGCGGGCGAAATTTTACTCACTTCAGTGGATTTTGAAGGAAAGGCTCAAGGGTATGATTTAGAACTTTTAAGTCTTTTTAAAGATAAACTTAAAATTCCACTTATTATCAATGGAGGCTTGGGAAAGCCAAGTGATGCAAGTAAAGCTTTAAATATGGGCGCAGATGCTTTAGCAGGCGCTTATATTTTTCACTTTTCTCAATATACTCCAAAAGATATCAAGGAGGAATTAGCTAGAGAAGGTTTTGCTGTAAGGGATATTTAAGACTCATATAAAAAATTTCTTTATTATTAAAATTTATTGTTGAGTTGATTTGAAATCCAAATTTCTTATGAAGATTAACAACTTTTTGATTTTCAGTAAATACTTGTAAAATCATTTCTTTTTTTTGTAACACCGAAAAAGAATAGTAAATACTAATTTCTTCCAAAATTCTTCCCAGTCCTAAAAATTTTGAAAAAGGATTTGAGTAAAAGCCGAATTCAACTATAGAATTATTTTTTTCTTCAAAATTTACACTTCCTAAAATTTCATTATTATAATTAATACAAAAATATTGCTTTTGGTTGTTTTCTTTTAAACCTTGGATAAAATTTTCATGTTCTGATCTTGAAATATAGTGAGTATTGTAAAGATATTTTTTAATTTCTGGATGATTGCGATAAAATCTAATTTTTTCTTTTTTTTCTTCATTTAAATTAATGTAATTTTCTAGCATAAAAGATTTTTTTTCAGTTTTTAAAATAATATTTTTATTAGCTAATATAATATGTTCTATAATTTCTTCATTTTTGTCAAAAATAAGATTTCTTTGTTTTGTAATTAAAGTTTTCATATTGCTCATCCTTGATCAAAAGATAGGTAGAAATCTATTTTTACCCCCCCCCGTCGGAGAATGACTGCAAGGTTCTTGTATTTTTTGTTCATTGATGCTATATAAGTATATATTAAATATATTTTTATCCTCCTTTTCAATTTGAAAATCATTTTTAAAATAAAGTTTTAAAGCTTTATCATTATTTTTAAAAACATATGCTTTTAGTATTTTTACTTTTAAGATTTCAAAGGCATATTTTTTAACTTCATCCATTAAAATTTGTCCTACTCCTTTTAAATTAGGTTTTGCATAAAGTCCAAAATAGCAACTTTCTTTTTTGATATTCACAAAATCAATCACCCCTATAGCCTCTTTATCTTTAAACACTAAAAAATATTTTTTGCTTTCATCTTGTTTTAAATTATGGATAAAATTCTTATGTTCTTTAATATCAAAGTTTTTAGTATACATAAATTCATTAACTTTTTTATCGTTTCTCCATTGCCAAACTAGCTTGATTTCTTGCTCATTAAGCTCTATAAAATTTTTTAATTCAATCAAATTTTATACTCCACTTCATAACCTTTTTTAGCAAGCCAATCAGCGGTTGGTCTTTGATTTTCAACATAGCAAATAGCTTTAAATTTAGCCTTTAAGAGTAATGCTTCATTGACTAAGGAGCTCGCACTGATGATGAGTTTTTCACTTTCATTCATCAGTTTAGCGATATTATCACAATCAATAAAAAGCTTTATATTAGGATTTTCTTTGACTAAAATTTTAAGTTTTTTAAGGTTTTTGTTTGAAGAGCTTGTGGCGATGACTATTTTTTTATTGCTTGGAAGATCACTTGCGATTTTTAAAGAAAGATTTTTTATATCTGTCCCACCTAGACAGATGAAAAAATCCCATATTTTTTCTTTTTTTTCTTTAGCTTCGATATAAAATTCATCCCTAATTAAAGCGTAGGAAAATCCACATCTAAGTTCGCATTTAAGAGGAACTAAGCCTTCATAATCACTTGCTTTTGCACAGGCATTGACATTGAGCAAAATATCGCAATGATGAGGATTTACAGTGTCATCAAAGCTTAAAATTTTAATTCCAGTTTCGAGTTTGATCAATTTTTCATCATCAGCTGTAATTTCATAATGATCAATCACAAGTAAATCAAATTTATGCTCTTTGATAAGATGGATAAGTTCGTAAATACTTGCACTTTGTAATTCAAAAACAGGATAAGGAATTTCGTCGATCAAAGAGCCCTCTAAAGGCAAACAAGCAAAGCTTACATCTTCGTATTGTTTTGCTAAAACAAGATCGCGCTTGATATGTCCAAAGCCTATTTGAGTTGAACTGTCACTTCTAAATAAAACTTTCATTTTCTTTAATTATTTCCTTAAATTTTGACAAAGGATTTTTTTCATTAAATAGAAAATCTAAACTCCCTAAATATGGAATAAAAGTATCTCCTTGTTGAAAATAAGTAGGATGTATAAAATTAAAATATTCGATATTTATATTTTCATCTTGAAAGATTTTTTTGGTACTTTGAAGATAATTTTTTGAACCCTCTGGTGATAAATAATGCCTTGTTTTTAAAATTTTACAAATATTAAGAATTAGTCTTTCTTTTTTTTCTAAAGTTATATTCATAGTGGAAGATCTATAAATAGGAGTTTGTATATCTAAATCTTTGCAAATTTTTAAAATTAAATTAATATTAAAATCAATTAATTTTTTTTCTTGATGAAGATTTTGTTCTAAAAAATGATAATATTTTTTAAAATTTACACTTTTAGAATAAGCATGATAAATAGTTTTTAAAAATTTTTCTTTCCATTTTTGATCATTATCTAAAAATATATCCATTAAAGAAGTTTTTTGAGGTGCTTTTTTTGTAATTAAATTTAACATGAAAATTTGATTTTGTAGTTTGATTTTATTTCTATTTTGCCATGATCTTCTTTCAAATTGAACATTATCTAAGAAGACAAAAGCATCTACTTTTTGTATCATATAAATATAACCCAGCCATGGGTTAAAAGTAGGTTGCATGATAGCTATTTTCACTTAATTTTTCCGTAAATTACTATATCACTATCAAGGATATTTATATCATTTTTCATTATATTATTAGCCTCATAATTTAAAACTTTAAAATCATATAAATTTAAATAATCTTTAAGATACTCTACGAGTTCATATTCTTGATATAAGGTATTAATACAACCTAATTCCCCAGTTGTATCATCATTAGTAATTTTAAATGTGTTGTGGGCTATTTTTTCCCCAAAACCATATCTAAAATCCTTAATACTTCTAGTTCTTAAAAAAAATAGAGCATTATCTTTATATGCTCGATATTTTTTACAATCTTTTAAAAGATTTAAAAAATCTTCTCTTTTTAGATAATTTATAATATTAGGTATTAAAAAAATATCTGCTTGAATATCAGGATTTTTTTGACAAAAATTTAAAATATTTTCTTCAAAAAATTGAAATTGTTTTGCTTGAATGACATTTTCAAAATTATAATAAGCATTTTTAATGTTATCAGGGTTAAAATCTACTCCAATACATTCATAGTCATAGTTTGCAAACAAGGAAAGATTATTTCCATTTGAGCAACCAAATTCTAAAACTTTTTTATGTAAATTTTGATGTAAATTGTTTTTAAAAAAAAACTGAATAATAGCTAGATCTGGGAATTTTAATCCTTTTAAATCTCTAATATACATTTAATATCCTCCTAACAAATTTTTCCATAAATTATAATATCACTATCTTTAATACAAACTTGATTTTTCATATTGATGTTTTCACTACTTATAACTTCAAAATCATATAAATTTAAATATTTTTTTAAATATTCTACCAATTCATATTCTTGATAGCAAGTGCAAAGACAATTTTTTTCTCCGCTAAATTCATCTTTATCTAAGATAAAACTACCATTTTCTAGAGTATATCCTAATTTATAGCGATGATCTCTAATACTTCTTGCTCTTAAAAAGAAAAAAGAAAAATACCCCCCCCCATACTTATAAAGATGATTATCTCTACTATTTTTAAGTAAATTTTTAAATTCCTCTCTAGTGATAAAATTGATTACATTAGGTATTAAAAAAACATTAGCACAAATATCTTTAAAATTTTTAGCAAAATTTAACATATTGTCATTAAAAAATTGAAATTTTTTATATTTTAAAACATGGTTAAAATTATATTGTGCATTTTGGCAATGAAGCTCACTAAGTTCTACTCCAATACATTCATAGTCATAGTTTGCAAACAAGGAAAGATTATTACCATTGTGTGAAGCAAATTCTAAAACTTTACCATCTTTTAAATCATTTAATTTGTTTTTAAAAAACCATCTCACAAGTTCCATATCGGGATATTTAAATCCTTTTATTTCTTTTATAAACACTTTTTCTCCTTATAATTTACCCTATAAAGTATCTTTGCAAATTCTAAATCTTGAAATGTATCGATATCGCAAACCAAATTTTTTGGAAGTAAAAATACACTCGAGTAAGGTCTAAACATAAAATCATTTTCAAGCCAAGCTTTACTGGTTCCAAAATAAAAAGCTCCAGCGTCATGATAGGCTTTGGTAAGATCTTGAGAGCGGCTTTGGTAATATTTTTCATCAAACATATTAACTTGTTTTTTTTCATCCAAATAAAAAGCTCTTTGTATAGGATAGTCAAATTCACAAGCGCTAAATAAAAATTGGCTTTTATTTTGTATAAAATTTTCAAAGGCTTGTTTTAAGATATCAGCACTGATAAGCGGTGCTGTAGCATAAAGACAACAGATGTGATCATAATTTTGCCCTTGTTTTTGCAAAATTTGTATCGCATCTTGGATCACAGCAGTGCTTGAAGCATAATCATCGCTTAAATAAACAGATCTTTTAAAAGGCACTTTCGCGCCAAATTTTAAAGCTACTTCGATAATCTCTTCATCATCACTTGAAACGATAACTTCATCAAAAATTTGCGAATTTAAAGCATTTTCTATACTATAAGAGATCAAAGGTTTTCCTAAAAAATCTATAATATTTTTTCTAGGAATTCTTTTTGATCCTCCGCGTGCAGGTATAATACAAAGATTTTTCATACTTTCTACTTTTATTTTTTTTGTTTTATTTTACCAAATTTTAAGTATAATCATCTTTAAAATATTAATAAGGTTATCAATGCTTGTCAATAAAACTTATGAAATTTCTTCTTGTGATGATGTAGAACTTAATATCAAAAGAACTTCAAAACTAGAATACCGTATGACTTATGATGATGAGAAAGAAATGAAAGCTATAGTTTTTATGATTGGCGGATATGGAGCTAATGCTAATATTTCTTTTTTAGATTTTGATAGAGAATATATCGCTAAAAAATTTGATGTCGTTGTGGTGAATGTTTTTTATCATTGTTTTTGTTCTAGAAAAAGTGTTGATGAAAAATATAACCCTAGACTTGTTCCAAATAAAGAAGATTTAATGCATATTAATCAGATCTTAAAAAACATTGATTTAGCGTATATAAAAGCGGATGAAAATAATTTTTCTCAAATTATTCCTATTATTGATGAGCAATTAGAAACCATGAAACAAAGAGGACAAATTCAGTTAAATCAAAAAGTAGAATTAACTTGCGATTTTATTCCACCCAATGATGAATATCAAAACTATGGCATTATGGCTGCTATTGATCATATCAATGCCTTAAAAGATATCATTAAAAATTATCCACAATTTGCAAATTTAGCAAAGATCTACGGGGGGGGGTCATACGGTGGATACTTATCTTTACTTATAGCCAAAATTGCTCCTTGGTATGTGGATGGGGTGATTGATAATTCAGGCTCACCTCTACCTTTACTAAACTATATAATAGGAAGAGATTTAAATACACCAGATTTTATCTTTAATGATGCTAATACCTTAGTTGCTATGTTTGTAAAAACTTATTGGATTAGGAAAGATGAACATTCTCCTTATTTTTTTTCAAATGAAAATTATATTATTCGATCTTTGCTTAATTCTTCTCATTTAAAAATACAAACTCATACAAACAATAATATCATTTTTGTATCTTATCATAGCTCAAGAGATGAATTTAATACAACGCAAGATAAACAAATCCTTTTTTCAATTTATAAAGAATTTGGATGTGATGCGACTTTATACTTAGTTCATGAAAAAGATATTGATGGTAAAATGATTAAAAGTTTAGATCATGGTATGAGAATGACAGATAGATCTATGTTAAAAAAAGAACTCCCTTTGATGCTTGAAAAATTAAAAGGTAAAAAATTCCCCATGAAAGAAAATTCTATTTCTTATCCTTGCAAAAACAAGATTTTCAAATTTAAAGACGAAGGTGATAAATTTAAGCTTGAGATTGTTTAAAAGATAAGATTTTTGTGTAATTACACTTGTTTAAAACAAATTCAAACAAGTTAATCCTTCATAGCAAGTTCTAGCATTTGCTTAATGTTTACAAAACTTTCAAAATTTTCAGGAGTTATAAATTCGGCTTTTAAAGGCTTTTTATAGTATTTTTCTATTTCAGCTACTAAAGCCATGATATCAATACTATCAATAATATCTTCGCTGACCAAATTTGTCATATTTTCATCAATATCGGTTCTTTCTATATTGGTAAAAAATTGTTTAACAATTTGCATTTTGCTCCTTTGTAATTTTTAAAGTTGTATTATCGCTTAAATTTAAAATTAAGTCAAATTCGTTAATTTGATAAAGCAGAATTTCTTTATCTTTATTAAAAATTCTGATTTTGGGCTTTGCAAGTTCACTTAAAGCGCCACAATCCATAGCTCTTAAAAAACGACCAATTTTTTCTTTATCCCAAGAAAGTTCCAAGAAACCATTGTTTGGTAATTCTGATTTTTTATGATATCCCCCCCCGCTCCGCTGTTATTTTGTTGAATTTCTAGTTTGTTATTTTGTAAATTTTGTAAAGCTTCTTGAAAAGAATCAATTGCAAGTTTGTGTTGAATTTGCAAAAGTTTAAGAGCTGTAAAATCGTGTTCTATTTTTACTGTTTTTTGGGTTAAAATAGCCCCTGCATCGATATACTCATTTGCAATGTGCCAAGAAATTCCACTTTCATTTTCATTTTCCCAAATACTCCAAAGATGTGCATTACATCCTTTATGTTTCGGCAATAGCGCATTGTGGTAATTGATAATTGTATTATTTAGTACACATTCTTTTTTAAAAATATAAAAATTATTAGCGCTAATAATGAGACATTTTTTTAGATGATTAAAAAAATTATCTAAATTTTGAGCATAGGATACCAAGATAACTTTTTGATTAAAAAAATCTTCAGCTATTTTTTGGCATTTTTTTAAAACTTTTCCAGTACCTAAAATATAAATATTTTCATATTGCATTAAAAATTCCTATAAAAATTTAAAATTATATTATTAAAATCAAAACCTGACCTTTTGTAAAATTTAATTGCTTTTTTATTGTTTTCTTCTACAAAAAGTTTAAAAAATTTGCTTTTTTGATTAACTAAAAAATAATGATTAAGTAGAGCAAAGGCTATATTTTTATATTTTAAATTTTGATCCACTGCTATAAAATCCAAAAAACATGAACTTAGCGTTTGGGTGTAAATTAGAGCTCCATGAATTTTTTGTTGTTCTTTGTAGATAAATATATTATTTATTTTTTCTTCAATAGTTTGCTTTGAAAAATAAAATAAATAATGATCAAAATATTTTTTAAAAAAATAATAAATTTCTTCAGTATCATCGCGACATGGTTGGGAGATAAAAGAAAAAGAAGATGGCTCGGTATTTTCTTTTTTAAGTACCATTTGTTGATGTTTTAATATTTCTTTAAAATTGTTGAGTTTTAAAAAATCATTATATTGTGATAATTGATTATTTGTTTTAGCTAAAATTTTTATACAGCTTTTTGGTAAATTATAATTTTTTAAATCATTAATAAAATAATATAATAATCCATCGGTAACGTCTAAAAAGAAAAAATTATCATTTTCTTTTTTTTGTAAAACAAATTTATGATTTAAAATTTTTTCTTTAATCAAATCAATATTATCCTCGCAATTGCTTAATTTAAATCCTTTGTAAAAGGCTTTTTCAAATAAGTTCATACAAAGCTTT
>NZ_JACHTR010000031.1:0-11578 GCF_020135975.1 Campylobacter sp. W0014
TGGAAAGACGCTTTGGGACACTTCAACATGCAGGAATTTCTAAAATGCATGGATATATTGGCAATAATCTTGCCAAAAGAGAAATGATAGAGCAAAAAACTCCTAAAAAAGAAAGAAAAGCTAAAGATGAATACGGCTTTGCCAAAAAGACCAATCAAAAATTACTTCACACTTTTAGCGAAGCTTGTGAGTTTTTAGAAGCTGAAGTGATTAAATGGAATATGAGTAAAGTTCGTCGTAAAAAAGGCGTTAAAACTCCACTTGAACTTTGGAACTCTTGTGATAGAGCTATTGTAAAAATATCTTATGAAGAGTTTTTATTTAACGCTGGAAACAAAGAAATTAGAGTAGTTAATAAAAAAGGAATTTTATTTCAAGATAGGGTTTATAAGAGTGCAAATTTGCCAAGCGTTGGCACAAAAGTAAAATGTGTACAAAATATCGACAATGTCAAAGAGCTTTTCATTTATGATTTAAGCGGAAACTTCCTTTGTCTAGCTCTTGATGAAAGTATAGCTAAGCTTAGTAAAGAAAGCTTTAAAATGCTTAAAAAAGGATATGAAAGCGAAGTTAAAGCGATTAAAGAAGTGCTTAAAAAAGATGAAATTACTACCTTTACTAAACTTAATATTAAAGCGGATTTAAATGATTTGAAAAATGTTTTTGAAAACTCACTTGCAGAGGTTAAAGAAGTACATCAAAAATCACTTGCTAAAGAAAGTTTAAAAACTCAAAGAGAATTAGAAAAGATTAAAAACAATGCTAATGCTGATGAGCTTATCTTAAATGCCAAAAAAGAAATTAAAAATGATGAAGAATTTGATATGGATGCTTTTGTAGATAAAAAGTATTTTGCAGGTTAAAAGCTGTTTAAAGCTTGATTAATTCAAGTTTTAAAGAGTTTTTACTCATAAAAAAACAAAAGGAAATAAAATGGATTTAGTTGAACAAACCAAGAAGTTTTTAAACACCCAAAACATCTCTCAAAACAACTTAGCTGATCGTTTGGGAATTAACAGAAGTTATATGGTTGGCTATATGAAGGAAGGAAGTGCTTATAAATATGCCTTAAAAGTTGAGCCTTTACTTGAAAAATATATCAAAAGTTTCGTGGAAGAAAAAAGTGTAAAAGAACTTCAAACTCCATTTATTGCTACCAAAGATGTAAAAGCTATCAATGTAACGATTGAAAGTGCTATGAGCAATCGTGAAATGGGAGTAATCATTGGAGAAGCAGGAACTGGCAAAAGTCGTGCTATTAAAGAATATGCTAATAAAAATGGAACAAGAGTGGTTCTTTTTGAAGCAACCACAGAAACTAGTAAAAGAATGCTTTTAGTGGGTCTTGAGAATAAGTTAAATGTATGCTTTAAAGGCTCACTTGATGATAAAATCAGAGGTATTGCTGCTGAACTTGCAAGAACTTCAAAAGTTTTAATTATTGATGAGAGTGAGCATTTGCCATTTCGTGCTTTGGAATGTTTAAGACGCATATATGATTTTTCAAATACAGCTTTGATCTTAGTAGGCACCAAAAAACTTAAAAACAATCTAACAGGTATTGGCAGAAATGATTATAACGAATATGGGCAATTAAGCTCTAGAATTGGTGCAAAATGGGAATTAAAAGGACTTTGCTATCAAAACAAAGAAGGTTTAAAAAATGAAGATTTAAAAACTCTTTGCTCCTATTTTAATATAGAAGATAAAAAAGCAATTGATTTGGTTTTTAACTTAGCTCGTGGCAATTTTAGAAAAAGCGAAAAACTTTTAAAAAGAGCTAGAGATTTTGCAGATGGAGCTGATGTAGAAGTTAAACACATCGAAGCTGCAGCTTCATTTTTAATGTTGGGATAAAAAATGACCTTTGAAGAGATAGCAAGAGAACTGGGTATTTCATTGACACGTGTTCATCAAATCTATAAACACGCTATTAAAAAATTAAGAAGTCCTAAAAATAAAGATAAATGGCTTGCTATCTTTGAAACTTTAGACTTAATAGAACAAGAAAAAACAAAAAGAAACAATTTAATACAAGGAGTAGATCATGACAACAATGATTAAAGGCGAAAAAGCAGACTATAGTGCTTCATTGTTTGAAGTAAAAGGTGCGGGTATTTATTTTAAAAAAAGCGGCACTTTTGTGGATGTTTTAAAAGGAATTTATCCTGATTATATTGCACAAAAAATTCTTAATTTTCATTTGAATAAAAAGCTGAATAAAAGTGCTTGATTTAAAAGCACTTTAATTGCGTTTTTTCTTTTTAAGTCTTTTTTTAAGAAGACTTAAAAAGGGTAAAACCCTAAAATCATCAAAAAAGGAGAACAATGCCATTAGTTTATATAGCAAGTCCTTATAAAGGCTTAGCTGTGCAAGAAAGCAGACGCAAATCATTAGCCATAAGCGTTGCCGAGCAAGAATGCTTAAAAATTATACGTGAATGTGAAGATTTTACGCCTATTTCGCCCATACTACAATTTAGCTATTTGGAAGAGAATAAACACAGAGACAAAGCTTTACAAATGGGGAGAGAGCTTTTAAAAGCGTGTGATTATATTTATCTTAGCAAACACAAAGACGCTAAAAATTCAACAGGTATGCAAGAAGAATTAGTATTAGCTAAAAAGCTAGGAATTAAAGAATTAACTTTAGAGTTGCCCTTATAGAAAGGGTTTAAGGATAGTCAAAAAAAGAAATAAGTATGCCATGTCTTTAAAATATGGTTTTTGTTTATGGGATTATCAAATCGAAAAATATAAATTAAAGGAGAATAAATGCAAATAAATAGTTTTGAAGATGTTAATTTAGCACTTAAAAAAGTAGCAGAGCTTAGTGTGCAAATAGAAAAAATCAATGGAGAGGTAACTTTAGCTTGTAATGAAATCAAAGAAAGCCGTGCAGGAGAGATTAAAGTTTTAAGCGATGAGCTTGGATATATAGAAGCTTGTATCACTACTTTTTGTGAAAATAATAAACATGAATTTGCTGAAAAAAGATCTAAGGAATTTACCTTTGGCAAAATTGGTTATCGCTTAAGTAAAAGTGTATCTTTACCACGTGTAAAAGAAAAACTAGAAAGTTTAATCAAAGCCTTTAAAAGCTATGGGCTTAATGAGTGTATCACTTACAAAGAAGAACTCAACAAAGAAGCCATAGTAGAACTTGAAGATAGCACTTTAGTGAAACTTGGACTTAAAAGGGTTACAAAAGATAATTTTAGAATAGAACCAAAGATTGAAAGCTTGGAGATAGAAAAATGAGACTAAACAAACTTTCTTTAATCACTGCAAGTCTTTTAAGTAATGTTTTTAATGCAAAAACAACTTATTTTAATGGACTTAAAGAGCTTGATTTTAGAAATAAACCAAAGGTAAAAAAGAGAAATCTAAAAAGAAAAAAGAAGATGAACTTAAAACAAAAAATAAGAGCTAGAAAAAGAAAAATTTAACAAGTCCATTAAAACTAATGGGCTTAATTAAGTTTTTAAAAAAGGAAAAAAATGAAATTTATTCCACCGAGCAAAGATGAAATTATAAAAACTATTGATGAATTTAATGCTAAAAATTCTTGCTCTATTCCTTATTTTATAGCTGATAGTTTTATAAATTATTATAAACAAGATGATGGAAAATGGCTTATGGCAAATAACAAACCTTTAAAAAATTGGAAAAGAGCTTTAAAATCAACTTGGCTTCCAAAGCTAGCCAATAAATACAAAAATAAAGATAATCAAAAGACGTTAGCTTCTTGGTTAGAAAAGGGTTTTAATGAATAATGCTAAAGAAGTATTAAAAGAACTTTTTGGTATCAGTGAAGTTCAAGCAGTAGCTATAGAAAAGCTTTACTTTCAGGCAAAAACACCTAAAGATATATTGGGTTTTAAAAAATATTATGATTTAACCATGTTAAAAAAGCAATTTGTTGGAACAAGCTATGAAAAATTATCCCTTGTTTGTGCTTATGCGGAACTTGATTTAAAGAAAAGATATGAAAATATAGAATCTTTTTTAGAATGGCTTTTTATTTCTTTTTCTAATCGTTTTATTTTTCAAACACGCAAAGGCGATTTTTCATACTCTTATGTGCTTAAATATTATGATGGCAATATTGCTTATGATGAAAAAGGCAAACCTATTTTAAAGCATTATGATTGTGAAGATAGTGTTTATTATATTAACGCTAATAAAGAACTTTGCGATGAACAAAAAAGACCTCTTGCTGCTGGGGTGTTTTATAATAAACTTATAGAATATATGTTTAAAAATCAAAATAAAATTATTTATGATAATCAAATCAAGATTGCACCTGTTGCTAAAACACCAATTGCTACCCAAGCTATCAAAGATTATGAGCAAAATTATCTAGAATACAAGCAAAAACAAAACGAACTTTATAGTGTCAATAAAGATAAATTTATTTCAAGGTTAAAACAAAGGTTGGAAAAATGAATACACAAGAGGCATTAAAAAAACATTTGATTAAAATCATACATACTTTAAAAAAAGAAGCTAATTTGAATAATGATGAAGATTATCGCTGGGTCTTAAATCAAAGATATGGTAAAAATTCAAGTAAAGATTTAAATCTTGAAGAGCTTAAGGATTTTGCCATGACTTTAGGTTATAAAGAGAAATTTTTAAAAAACAAAAAAGCAAGATATTTAAAAAAAGAAAAAGCCCAAAAAGGTAAAGCCACACAAAAGCAATTAAATATGATACAAGCTATTTGGAGTAAAAATGCCAAAAAACCTACAAGATGGGCTTTAAGAGAATTCATTAACAATATCATTAAAAAACGACCTTTACATCTTTGGTATTTAGATAAAGAAGAAGCCAATAAGATTATTTTAGCACTTAAAAATTTAGAAAACAACAGCACACATTCAGCTAAACGAAGCTAATGTTGTCTCTGTAAAAAACAAAAGGAGATTAAAATGATTTTAGAAATACATTCTTATAATGCAGAGCTTTTTTTAACCTTAGATATAGAAAAGCATTCTCAAGTTGCTTTTGCTGCAAAAGGAACTAATATTGAAATAATGCATAATGGCATTACCCATCAAATTAAAACCGATAAAGAGTTCGGGGCTTTACTTAATGTGGTTTGTGATATCAGAGAAAAACTTGATGAAAGTTTTAATGAAAAAGATAAAAGCTTAGTGATTGATATAGATGAAATTGTGGCTAAAGTTTGCGAAGAATTAGAGTAATTCTCTAATTCTTTTTTCTTTTTCACTCATAGGATATTGCTTATCCCAAGCCTCCATAAGCTTTCTTTCTTGATCTGATAATTTAATATTATAAGTTTTACTCATATATAAATAGCTTCTTGCAATCCAACCCTTAGAATAATCAGCTGGGTAAAATCTTTTTGCTTTAAAATCAGTATAGACTTTACAATTTCCGTATTGATTGTATTCTAAATTTAAAGGAGCTTGTGCGTATCTAAAATTGCTTCTATCTCCGTTTATTTCCCCGATCGCTGGGACTAGATTTTGCTTATCAGCTTCCATCTTTTGAAATACTGGATCATTTTGACAAGCTTTCCTACCTCCTTTTTTCCAACAAGGCAAATGTCTTCCAAAATTGTAAGCTGGCATAATATGTTCCCATTCTATACGCTTGGCTCTTTGATTGATTTTTCCCTTTTTTGTGTATTCATTTCTGGGACTATATTGATTTGAAGGAAGAACTTCAAATTTAATATATTTTCCTTTCTTATTAACCTTAAAAGGCGCATTGCAATAAAAATCATACTGATAATCACTTCCTAAGCTCTCATATAATCTAGCAAGTTCTTTTTTGCTTTCATTAAAACTATCAGCAAACAATAGGGTAAAACTTAACAATAAAATGCTCATTATTTTTTTCATAATCTCTCCTTTATTTGTAATTATAACCTATGAAATAAAATTTAATTTTTTGCTATAATTTTTAAAAAATCTTTTTTAGGAAACTACTTTGCTTTCAAATAATGAATATTTTGAATATTTTATTGATTTTGTAAAAAATAATAATAAACGTGAAATTTTAAAAGAATTTGGCGGATCAAATATTTATATTCCAAGCTATAAAACACTCATGAGAGATAAAGAATTAAAACAAGATTTTAAAACACTTATAAAACAAGGTTTAACCACTAAAGCAGCAAGTATAGAATGTGCCAAAAAATACGATTTAAGTTTGAATGCTGTTTATTTAATCACTAAAGAACTAAGAGAAAAATTAGAACCAAGTTTGTTTTAACGTCTTTATAATATAATTATTAGACTTAAAAAATTAATTATATTATAGGAGGTATATTTATGAGCAAAGGTAACTTATCAACAGAAATTTATATTATTGAAGGTCAAGAATATATTCTTGTTTATGGTGAAAGTCGAATAACAAAACACGTTAATACTTTAACATATACTATTACACCTTTATATCAAAATGGTATTCCATATAAAATTACTTTTAAGATCTTTCAGGATGGTAAAGACGGATATGATGAATTTAAAAAACAGACTCTATATAGAGATTATCCTTTGCACATGGAAACATATGCAACGATTCAAAAAGATGAAGTGAAAATAATAGATGAAGTGAAAATAATAGATGAAAATCCTTTTGTTAAAGTTGAAATAACATGCGAGGCTATAAAATATATAATCAATTTAGATAAAATGGTTAAAAGTGACATTATAAAAGATATAAGAATTAAAAAACTTAACTCTCAAACTCGACATTAATCATATAAGCTGAGTCATTAAAATTATGACTCACACTTTTAATACTAAACTCATAAATATCAAGTTCTATTCCTTTAATCTTTAGTTTTCCACCCGCTCTTAAATTTCTTCCTGCCAGTTCACATCTTCCATTTACGCCACCCTTTTGAAGTTCATTTAGCTTAGCCTGTGCTTTTTTAAAAGCTTCATTATCACTTTTTGGTTGTGCTATTTGCATTTTAAAAACATTATTCCCACTTCCTACTTTTATGCTTTTCATTTTTGCTTCATTGATATCTTGCCATTCTACTATTACAGCTGAGTATTCATTTCTAGCACTTTCTGAAATTTCTAATGAAATGCAGTCATTTAAAGATATTTCATAGCTGGGTAAATTTTGATTTTTTGGAGTAATATTGGCAGCAGTATCACTAACTTTTCCATCTTTTGGGGTTATAATGAGTGTATTTTCCTTAATACAACAAATAAATCCATAATCAAAACATATACCATACAAGAATTCTAAATTGCTTTGATTGTTTTGTAAAATGCTTACTATATTTTGATCCTCTCCAGTGGTTTTTAGTTTTAAATTATTTTCACTTGATAGCTTTTTAGCAATAGCAAAAAGGGTTGTATTTTCAAAACTTCTTGTCTTTTTTTCTTTTATATTTGTACTTCCTTTTCCGCTAAAATTGACCGCACTTGCTCTTACTTCAGTGGTATTTGAAATATAATTTTTACTCACAACATTTACGCTAAAAGTTCCGCATTTATAAAGCTTTTCGTAGCCAAGCCAAAGTTCCAAGCTATCTCCAAAAAGCACTTTAGAATAAAGACCAAAAATGCTTAAACTCATTTCATCGCTTTCGTCCTTTTCTTTATCTTCAAAACTGATACTTATAAGATTTTTAGAGATCTTTTGTGTAACATCTTTGCCTTTTGCAAGAAGTTTAAATTGCGGTTTTCTTACCATAAAGTTTCTTCCTTATCTTCTTTGATTTCAATCTCTGGTAAAATCACTTTATCTCCTGTTTTTAAAATAGGATTTAATCTTGGATTAACCCTTAAAACCTGATCAAAATATGAAAGCGTTCCATAATGATTATAAACTATGCTATCAAGCCTTTCCTCATTTTTTGCAATATATTTTTTACTCATCAAAATCCCTTTCTAATTCTAAGCTAAAACTTTGACTTACAAAGCCGCTTCCATCAACAAACGCACTTTGATTTTCACTTAAATTTAAAATGACAAATTTTCCATAATATCTTCCATTTGCTCCTGTTAAGGTGTAAGAAATTTGCTTTTTTGCCATCTTTTCTAATGAATCTAAATAAGTGTTTTTATCCCCTCTTAAAGGTAAGGTTTTTCCTTGTATTTTAATCTTTTCATTTGCTTTAGAACTAGCAAATAAAGCATTATAATTGTTTAATCTGTTTTGAGTTGTAATTTTAAAATCTAAACTTCTTTCCAATGCATCAAAATTTAAAGCTTTAAATTTGAATTCTCCCAAAGCTAAAACCATTTTAAACTCCTTTTCAGTTGTGTCAAGCTAAAATTATCTTAATTTAGATAGAGTTGATGGTTGCAATGTAGTAGTTGAGGATGTGCGGTAACCAGTCCGAGAACACATCGTATTGTGGGTGCAAGTCCCACCGCTCTATCTAATATGAAGCGAAGATGTGAACTCTATGTGAGTGGTAAGCACAACGAGAAGCTTAAAGCTTTGGTGGTGTTGTGGGTTCGAGTCCCACCCGCTTCACTTAATTTTTTCTAAATGTTTCAAACCTTTTCTATCTTTATCAACCTTTCCAAGTGTAATAACCGCATTTGTTTTTCCAAATTTTTTCAATTGATAATCAGGTCTTATAATGATTTTATTCACTTTTTTGCTATTTCTTAAATCATCAAAAAAATAAATTAAGCTTTTTTCTTTTTTGTCCCAATAAACCTCTTTTGCCTCATCCAAAACCTTAACAATCTGTTTGATTTCATCCACACTTAAAGCTTGGTTATAATTTGCTTTTCTTTTTGGACTTGCGTGTAAGAGATTGTTTTTACTTAAAGTAAAATACAAATCTTCCAAATCTTTTTTAGTTAGTTTTTCTAAAAATGTTTTGGTGGTTTTATCTATTTTTCCAACTTGAATAAAATTAATGGGATATTTTTGATTTTCTTTGATGATGATTTCATCTACCATCTCATCCAAGCTTTTTTGCCAAACATAAAGTTCTTTATCATGAATAAAACTTTTAACTTCTTTTGCTTTTTTAGCCGCCGCACTTAGCATATTAAGTCTTATAAAATTTTGAACGACTTCAGTATTTTTTTGATTATAAAGTTCATCTAAAAGTTCTTCGTCATTAAAGCCATTAAATTCATTTTTTTCTAAATTTGCTACAGGAGATTTTGAACCTTTAATCTCACTTTCTCCTACATTTAAAACATAACACCTGCAACCAAAATCATGCATAGTGACATGTGGATAATGAGTATCCCAAAAAGGATCATCTTTGGGCAAAACTATGCCATCAAACGCCCTGTGTTTATCTCTAACAAGAGAATCTTGTTTAGTGCAATATTTAAAATAGGGTTTAGTGCTTTTCATTTGATTTTCATAAATGGCTTTAGCTTTAGCTTTTCTTGAGTTTTCTTCAAAGATTTTTTTTAATCTTGCGCTATTAAAATTGGTTTTTTTAATCTCACCTGTTCTTGGATTTACAAGTTCTTTTGAACCCCACCAACCTTTTGCTTTTAATTTTGTTTCAGCAATTTCACTCCAAGTACTAAATTTATCTCCGTTTTTAATAGCTTTTACTAAAGAGTCTTGCAAATCTTTTAATAACCCATCATCCATAAGTTTGGCAATAGTAAAAACTTTTTTATGGGCAGAATGAGAAATTTCATCATAATCAAAGCTAATTTGTGGCTTTTTATTTTTTAAAAATTCAACAGCCTCAGTGGGTTCTGAGAAAAAACTTATTCCAGCACCAATCATTTTATTGCTCCAAATATCCTAAAATACTAGAATTGCTTAAAGCTATAAAAAGATGTTTTTCAAAATCGGCTTGTTTCAAACTAGAAAATTTTTCTTGGAGTTTTTTAAGTGCCTCATCATAATCTTTGCATTCTTTAACAATATTTTCAAATTGATCTTTAAAGAACTTTGCCATTGTTTCATCAACTTTTAAATATTCTTTTTGCTCTAAACCTTTGTCAATAAAATCTTCTTCAAAGTTCTCTTTAAAATTTGCTTTATTCTCAAACAAAGCTTTTTCATTTTCTTTATTCTTTGTAAGATTTTGAATTAAATTACCTTCTACGTTGTAAGTATTTTTAATGTATTCTTCATTGAAACAAAAACCCATATTAAAGAGTTTTAAATCTCTTTCGCAAAGTTCGCTTTTTGGATTAGATTCATTAAAAAATTGCACATAAAGCTCTTCTTTAAAACCATTGATTTCTTTAAAAAATTTAAGCGCACGATTTAAAATAAAAAGAACTATTTTTGCATCTTGTTCAGCTAAATCTTTTCTGATTTCATTATGAGACTCGGTTGCTGCTAAAGATCCACCGCTAACTTGAGAGCTTAAATTGGCTCCTAAGATCACACTTCTTATTTGATTATCAAGATAATCTATTATTTCATTGTAATTTGCTTTTGTTTTTGGCTGGATCAAATCAAGTTCTTCTTCTTTATCAATAACCGCACTATCTCCATTTAGCATTTGATTAACCTCGCAAGCTAATGCATCTGGATCAGAATCTGTTTTAGCAACCGCCCAAGGACTTCCAAAACGTTCTAAGAATTCCATCCAAAATTTTAAACTAGCGTTTTTAAGTTTTACAGGAAAATAAAGTTTGGTAATAAGAGCATCACCATTTGGGAATAAAAAATTAGATCCAAAAAGTCCATAAATAACTTTTCTATCTTCTATTTGCATTTCATTTCCAAAACCATAATAACAAAGCTTTTCCTCTTCATTAAAGCCAAAATTTCTAAAATCTCTTTGCTTTAAAATGGGATAATAAAAACCATTTTTCAATTTGTAATTGACTTCAAAAACATTAAGTCCATATAAATAAGTTTCTAAAATTTGACATATTAAATCAGGATGAAATAAATCTTCAAAAACATTTTTAATCTCTTCATTCTCACAGATGATTTGTAATTCTTTGGATAAAATCACACTCCTTCTTGATTGATGAGATTGTATAAAGCTTAAATCTTTAAAAATCATTCTTTGATTTGCTTCATTAATCATTTCAAGCTTCAGGAAATTAGAATTAAGCAAAGTATCGATAAGGGTATTGTTTTTTAAGATTACTTCTCTTTTGGTTTTATTTTTTACTTCTTTTTTCATTATTATCCTTTAATAATGTCTTATTCTAGGTGTAAAATCATGAGTTCTTCTTTTAATACTTGATTTTGTTTTTGCTAATAAAAATGCACCCGCTAAAGAATCAGGTGCATCATCATTTTTGCCCTCTGGAAATTCTAAGAGTTGTTCTATAAGTAAAGTATGTTTTTTGTGCAAAAAAAGCTCTTCATTTTCAAAGGCAAGGCTTAAACTTTCAATACGTTCGAATTTGCTTGTGCTATTGTTCTTGCCTCTTAAAGGTAGGAATATTCCATTTTCAAAGCTTTTTTGAAGAATCCATTTCTTTAAGAAAAATTGTCCCCCATTGGTTTCAATTTCAATCAAACGGCATTTATAAATCTTTTGAAGATTAAAAATAGTTTTTATAATGCTTTGAGCTTTTAAAATCTTTACAATGCTTTCTACAACATAAAAGGCATTTTCTGCTTTGCCAATGATTGTAATGGCGGTAAAATCACTTTTTGCTTTTTCTCCTGCTGG
>NZ_JACHTR010000032.1:0-11562 GCF_020135975.1 Campylobacter sp. W0014
TTGTTTGACTTCAATACCTTTGGCTTTGATGCCTCTATCACTTCCATCTATATGGATACCATCTTGGCCTGCTTTAATAACGCTACCTTCTTCTAGATTGATTTGACCGAGGTTAATTTCCTTACCATGTTGATCAACGGTAAAGAAGCTGATACCATATAAACCAGCTTCTATAGTTCCTTTATTGTTTAAAGTTTCTATTTTATTACCTGCTTCGATTAAAATACCACTAGCATTATCGGCTTTAATTGTTCCAGAGTTGGTAAAGTTTTTAATAGTAGTTACATCACCTGTTAAATTTGTAATATCTACTGCCGCTCCAAGTTTATGCTCAGATGTTGACTCGATTAATCCTGTATTCTCAAATTTATCAATAGTAGAAGCTGTTACAGTAAGACCATTTTTACCTAAAATAGTTCCTGTATTCTCAAAAGTTTTAATATGGGCTCTTTGTAGACGCATTCCAGATGATGTATAAGTTGTAGAATTATCCGTTGGTTCGTTATTTCCATAACTTATGATAATTCCTTTATTAGTAAATTTATCTATAGTGCTACCATCACTAATATTTATACCATAAGTGCTATTTGATTTTATAGTTCCACTATTTTCAAAAGTTGTTATAGTAGTGTTTTTTGTAAATACGCTTTCACCAGTACTTGAATTTATAATTCCGCTATTATTAAAGTTTGTTATGGTTGATTTTTTACTTTCGCTACCTGAAACAGTTATACCAAATCTAGAGATCCCATTACCTATAGTTCCACTATTTTTAAATGTACTTATAGTAACACCACTGCTAATATTTATTCCCTGCTGTTGGCTTGAACTTATAGTTCCACTATTAGTAAAATTATTTATAGTGGTATTTTTTATAAAAATACTTTCGCCAGTATTTGAACTTATAGCTCCACTATTGTTAAAGTTTGTTATAGTTGAGTTAGTGTTATCATCTTTTGCCCAGATTACCACACCAAATTTAGAAGTTCCATTTCCTATGACTCCACTATTTTCAAAAGTAGTAATGGTGGCACCATTACCATTACTATCACCTATAACAATACTACCTTTATTACTTCCTCCTATTACTGTTCCTTGGTTTTTAAAAGTTTGAATGGAAGAATCTTTTTGAAAGTCAATAGCGATATTATTGCTTACATTAACAGAACCACTGTTTGTAATGGTTAAAGACGTATTGCCTGTTCCACTTACAGTGATTTTTCCTGTTTGGGTATCACTAACTGTTCCGCAAGTTCCACTACACCCAGCACCACTTATTTGAGCATTAGCACAAGTTGCTAAAACAGAAACTGCTGCTAAAGAAAATAAAAATTTTTTAGAAAGAGATTTAGAATTTAAATTTTCTTTTGAATTTAAAAAACGGTTTAAAGAATTGAAATTTTCCAAATTCCCCCCTCCAGCTGTTGATTAGATAAATTTTTATTTTTCATAAAATCCTTTCTTTAGATTAAAAATCATTTCTAAATTTCTATATTTAAGAAATAATTTATATTATTAAAAAGCAATGTAATCATTGCAACTTGATTTAATTTTAGAAAGGTTAAAGCTAAAATTATAGGGATTGTTTGCTAGCTTTAACCTCTGGTTTAAAAGATGTTCTATGTTTTATTTTTAAAAATAATTAAAATTATAATTAAAAATAATTGTAATTATAATAAAATATAACTAAAATTATCAAATTAAAATTTTTTATTATTATTGATAAATAAATTTTATTATTTTTTAGAAAAGTGTTTTTAGTAGCGGATGTATTTTTTAAGATCTTCTAGCATTTTTTTAGCCATCAGTTCATAACCTTTTATGGTTAAATGAACGTCTTTTAAAGAGAGTTTTTGTTCGATCCATTTGTTTTTACCTCCCGTATCTTTCATGAATTTATACATATCAAAAATGAGAGTTTTTTCTTCTTTTGCAACTTCATAAAGTGCTTCTCTTATAGTGAAGAAATTGGGCGCTAATTCATAAGTTTGATTTTTTTTATAGATTACATTAGGTGGTGATACTAGCATAATGATTGCATTTTTATTGTAGTTTTTAAGCGTTTTAATCCAATGTTTGAGATTATTTTTAAATGTTTGTTTTTCAAAACCTTGAAAAAGTGCGTCATTTGATCCATAAGCAAGTATGATAAGATCGTTATTTAAAAGTTTTAATTCATTTTTGACTACTAAAGGATTCCAAGAGAGCCAAATATCGCTTTTAGCGCCATTGATAGCGATGGTATCTAAGAAATTATTATTGTTTTTATTAGTTATGAAATATCCACCAAGCTTGGCATTTTTTTGTAAGGCTGTAATTTCCAAAGGAAAAGCTAATTCAAGTTTTTTATATGACCATTTGTTATTTTTAAAAGAGCGTAAGTGGAATTTTTTACCCTGTGCGTCTTTAATACTAAAGGCATTGCTATTATGTTCAGCTTTAAATAAAAAACCTACTTCAAATTTCTTTTTATTTAAGGTTGTGTCAATATTAATTTTTGCATTTTTTTCTTTAGCCTTTGCTATGATGCCGCCTAAAGGGAAATTGAGTTTTGCATTTTTGGGATTTTTAGAATTTAAAATTTCAAAATTCTTATAAGAGTATTTAAGGTTTAAATTTTGCTGATATTTAGGCTGAAGGGCGTGAGCAAATCCTATGGAATTTGATTTTATAAGGTATCCTCTAAGCACTCTTGGAAGAAAATCAGCTGCGATGTGAGAGTCACCAAAAATTCTAATGCCCACATTGTTTTCACTTTTTAGTTTTTTTTCAAATCTTTTTAGATCTTTCTTAGAAACATAGCTTGTTAAGGCAGAGTGATTTTTACTTTGTATGAGAATTTTATCTATAAGATCATTGGTGGATCCAAATAAATTGGTAAATAAAAATAAAAATAAAAATAATTTTATTTTATTTACTAACATTTTGATCCTTGATAATTAAGTGTTTTAATAAAAGTTCAGACATAATTTTAGCACCATTTGTAGTAAAATGAACCCCATCATCGGTTCTTACTTTTATTGTTTTATTGTTTTCATTTTTAATGTAGGTAGAATATCGATCATTAATACTAAATGATGCTTTCGTATCGATAAAAATTTCTTTATTTTTAAGCACTTCTTGGCGGTAAATTTCATTTAAAATTTGAATTTTATCATTAAGACTATCTTTTTTTACAGGTGGGACTTCAAACCATAAAATTTTAACCTTATATTTTTGAGCTATTTGCATGATCTCATCTACTCTAGTTTTGTAAATTTCTTTCCAAGCTTGGGAGCCAAAATGAAGATAATTTTTACCTTTTCTAATATCCCAAGGATCATTTGGACCCAACAGCACGACAAGATATTTGATATTTGAATTAGTTAAAAATGCATTTTCTATGGTTTTTGCCCAATTGAAATAAGATTTGTAAGAAAGCCCTGTATTTTGTTTGCTTAAATCTTCTGTTTTTATACCTAAATTTCTTAAATTTTTATTAAGATTTATCGCAACTCCTTGCATTAAAGAATCACCCATAAATAAAAATTCTTTATTTGGATCGATTATTAATTTTGTATTATCGGTTAAAATAGTTGTGTTTTGTTCTTTAAAAGTGCTTATATTTTGCTCTTGTTGGGATGGTTCTTTTATTTCTGGATTGGTGTTAAGATTTGTATCTTTTTCTTTTATAACTTGATAACTAGCATGGGTAATTTTAGGGGTATTTTCTGTGCTTAAAACGGTATGAATTTGCTCCAGTTTTATTTTTAATTTGTTACCTTCTTTTAAAATTGTATTTTGTGGATAAAAGTTAAAGTGATATCTTTGTTCTATATATGAACTGATACTTTGATTCATAACAATGATAACTAAGATAAATACTGTTATTAAAATAAATAAAAATTTAGCAACTTTCATTAAAAACTCGAATAAATAAAATTAGGAATACCATCAGGCATAAATGTAAAAACCAACAATAAAATAAAAGCAATAATAAAAGGTTTTAGTAAAAAAGGCGTTAAATCTAAAATTTTTATACAATAAGCCCTAAAATTGATAAATAAAGGATAGATAAGAAAAATAACAGCAAAACTTGTAAAAATATAAATATCTTGATAGCTTGGTATATGTGAAAAATTATCATAGCATGCTTTAAAATATTCTATAGCGTCCTCTAAGCTTTTATTATAATAAAAGAAAATCCAAGTAAAACATACAAACTGAAAGGTTAAAAATCTTCCAAGTGTTGGAATTTTTTGCAAATTGATTTTTGTTAAAGCAAGCATGTGTAAAAAAGCAACACCTATGCCGTGCAATAAACCCCAAATTAAAAATGCTAAAGTATTGCCATGCCATATTCCAGAAAGTATGAAAGCAACAAGAAGATTTAAAATAGTTCTTATCTTGCCTTTTCTATTGCCACCTAAGGGGATGTAAATATAATCTCTTATGAAAGTTGAAAGGCTTATGTGCCATCTTGACCAAAATTCTTTAAGGTTTTTAGATAAATAAGGCATATCAAAATTTGGAGGAAGTTTAAAACCTAGCATGAGAGCAAAAGCACAAACTAAATCAATATATCCGCTAAAGTCACAATAAATTTGTATAGCATAAGCATAAATAGCGCTTAAAAGTTGTATGAAGTTATAAGATTGTGGAAAATCAAGAATGCGTTCAGCGTAATTTCCTAGATAATTAGCTATAAGCACTTTTTTTACGATTCCAAAAATCAATAAAGTAATGATTAAATTTTCATTTTTAAATTCTCTTTTGCGATGGCTTTGCTCAAAGAAAAAAGAACTCCGCATAATTGGGCCTGAAAGTAAGGTAGGAAAAAAAGATAAAAATAGGGCTAAATTTAAAAAGCTTTCCAAGCGGCGTTTTTTATAAACTTCTAAAAGATAGGTGATTGAAGTAAAGGTATAAAAGCTAATTCCCATAGGAAATAAAACATCCAAATCAATAAAATCAAGACTAAAAAATTCCATCATAGAGTCAAAGCTTGCTTTAAGACTTGAAAAATATTTGAAAAAGCATAAATTTAAAATAACAAAAGTGATGCAAGTTATAAAAACATAGCGTTTTTTTCGGATAAAAATCAGCAAGGAAAAATAATGTATAAAAAAAGTATATACAAATAAAATTAAAGCAAAATAGGGGTTGATTAAAAAATAAACCAGATAAGAAAAAATTAAAATTAAAATATTTTGTGTTTTATAATTGTCATGAAATAACCAATAGATGGCAAAAAATGCCATCATTAAAATGCTAAATTCCAAAGAAAAATAAGTCATATTAAGTTCGGTTTTTGCTAAAAACTATTTTTGAAGAGCAATACTTTTAATATATTGATCAGCTAAATACAAGCCATTGCCACTTTCTCCGATGAGTTTAATTTTATCCACTATGCCACGGAAAAGCGCTTCTTCTTCGTGCTGTTCGCTTACATACCATTGCAAGAAATTAAAAGTAGAATAGTCTTTATTGGCAAGCATATGTTCTACTAGCTCATTGATTGATTTTGTAATGCTTTGTTCATGGGCGTATGTTTTTTCAAAAACATCAAGCAAAGAGCTGAAATTTTGTTCAGGTTGTTTTACTTCTTTAAGCTCAACGTGAGAATCGGTTTCATTAAGATAAGTGATGAGTTTTTTTGCATGTTCGCTTTCTTCGCTAGCATGAGCAAATAAAAACGCTCCCGCACCATCAAAACTATTTTCATAGCACCAAGAACTCATACTCAAATACAAATTAGCCGCATACATTTCTTTATTGACTTGCTCATTAAGCAATCTTACCACTTCTTTTGAAAGCATCAAATCTCCTTATTTATATATTTTTTTAAATATATCTAAATTTAGTAAAAATTTGGTAAAAAATAAACTAATAAATTTATTTTAAACGAAAATTTTATATTTTTAATAAAAAACAATTTTAAAAATTTAAGAAATGTTTTGATAAAATTTTTAGTTTTTCAAGGTGCGATTCTATGGCAAAAAAAAGACTTTCTTTATCAAGACTTAGCGTCCCTATTTTTTGGGATTTATTTTTTAGATTTTTAAGTATTATTGCTAATACTGCTATGGTGTCTCATTATTCCAATGATTTAGTTGGAGCTATGGGGGCTGGTAATGAGATTATCGATTTATTTATCACTGTTTTTAGTTTTTTAAGTGTGGGATGTAGTGTTGTTGTTGCTCAAGCGATTGGGGCAAAAGATACCATACTAGCTAGAAAAGTCATCCATCAAAGTTTGTTTTTAAATTTGCTTGTTGGTGTGGTTTGTGGGAGTTTTATTTTATGGCAAAGCGAACTTTTACTCAATCTTTTAAATATACCTAAAGAATTACTCAAAGACAGTCAAATTTATCTTGATATGCTTGCCATTTGCCTTGTTTTTGATGCGGTTGGCTTGATACTTTCAGCGATTATTAGGGTTTATAATATAGCTTATTGGGTTATGATGGTGGGTATTATGATGAATTTAATTATCGTCGTTGGAAATTTTTACGTGCTTTATTTTACAGAGTTGGAACTTTTTGGAGTGGGGATTAGTAATATTACAGCAAGGATTATTGCTGTAATAGCCATGTTTTTAATCGTAATTTATAAGCTTAAAATTCATTTAAAAATAAAAGAAATGCTTAGCTTTGAAAAAGAGGTGCTAAAAAAAGTTTTTAGTATAGGAGGTTTTTCTGCGGGAGAAAATCTCATTTGGATCAGTCAATATATCATTAGTTTTAGTTTTGTTGCTAGTCTTGGAAAAGAAAATCTTAGCGTCCAAACGATTTATTTTCAATTATCTTTATTGATTATGATGGTGGGAATTGCCATGAGTGTTGCCAATGAAATCATCGTAGGAAAGTTAGTCGGTGCAAGATATGAAAATATAGCTTATAAGCATACTTGGAAGGCGCTTTATTTTAGTGTTATGGTCACGATTATAGTGGTTTTGTGCCATTATTTTTTAAAAGATGTTACTATGAATCTTTTAGATTTAGAAGAAGAACTTAAAAAAATTATACTTCCTTTATTTGCTCTTTCTATTTTTCTTGAAATTTCAAGAACTTTTAATATAGTAATGGTTAATGCTTTAAGGGCGAGTGGAGATGCTAGATTCCCATTTTTTAGCGGTATGGTATTTATGTTAGGGGTTTCTTTGCCTGTGGGATATGTACTTTGTTTTCATTGCAATCTTGGAATTTTAGGAATTTGGATAGGTTATTGTGCGGATGAATCTTTAAGAGGGCTTGTTAATGCCTATAGATGGAAGAGTAAAAAATGGCAAGGAAAAGCTCTAGTATAAAGGAATTTTCTTGGAATGATTGGATATTTTTTTATCAAAAAAAATCCATTAAAAATGTATATTTAAGGCTAAATGAAAAAGGAGAATTTCATTTAAGCTTGCCTTATTATTGTACCTTAGAAGATATTGAAAAATTTTTAACCAAGCATGAGGATTGGATTAAAAAAACGTGGCTTAATTTTAAAAATAAGGCTAGTGAAGCGGACCAAGTTTATTTTTTAGGCAAAAAATATCGATTAGTTTTAAAAGAAAATCTTTCAAAAACAAAAATTTTAAAAAATGAAATTCATACTCCTTCTAGAATAGAATTCGAGTCATTTTTAAAGAAAAATTCAAAAATTATTTTTCTTTTTTATCTTAAAAAATGGACTAAAAAAACTAAGCTTAATTATACACATTTAAGCATCAAGAAAATGAAAACACGTTGGGGTTCTTGCAATCATAAAAAAGGCTATATTAATTTAAATTTAAAGCTTTTAGAAAAAAACTTAAAAGCCATAGAATACGTTATCTTACACGAAATAACTCATTTGAAATATCCTAACCATAGTCAAGATTTTTATAATTTTTTGGCATTTTATATGGAGGATTTTAGAGAAAGAGAAAAAGAATTTAAACTTTATAAATAAGATTGATTTTTTTGTTATAATTTTTTATATTTGAAGGATTGAAATTGATTTTAGAATTTGAATTTGAATATTTTGGAAATAATGATTATTTTGCTTATCTTTTAAATTTTTATGCTAAGGACTATAAATATAGTTTAAATCAAAAAGAAAATAAAATTTTATTACAAATTAAGGGTGATGAAAATGAATTATCTGCTTTTTGCGAGAATCTAAAAGGCATAAGCAATAGTGTTTTTTTGAAAAAATTTGATGTAAGATCAGCTGAAAAATTAAATGATCATAAACAAGATTTTAAACATTGTGAAAAGTTTTCTTATCTTACTCATTTAAATTCTCATGCTTATGCAGAAAAAAAAGAACTCTTAAATAATGAATGGGGTGTGTTTTGTGAGAATGAAATTTCGTTGGATGGATTTTATTTTGAAAAAATAGATCAAGTTAATTTTAATACATTTTTACAAAAAGCCTTTGAAAAATTAGTCAATAAAGAAGAAATTTATCTAAAAAATCATAAAGGAAATTATAAAATCAGTCTTTTTGATGAGAAATTTGAATGCGATTTTTTAATACCTTGTGATATAAAATCTATACAGACGATTTTTGTTTGTTCGCAAGAAAATTTAAAACTTCTTGCGAGCTTAGAAAAGCCTTTAATTAAATTAAGATTAAATGCTATATTTAGAAAAAAATATAATTTAAATTTCAATGAATTTAAACTAATGTTAGCGCAAGATCTCTTTACGTTTGCTTTATGTTGCGAGCTTTATAAGCAAGATTTTTCTTTTTTAAGTGTTGTAAAAACTGAAGAAAAAAAGCAAGATTTTGAAGTGATGAATTGCGATGAAAAAGTTGTGATTTTGCAAGGCTTAGAATTTATAAACCATAAAGTAAGAGAGCTTATTTTGTCCAAAGAAAATAAAAATATGGCAAGAATTTCTTATATACTAAGCAACTTTAAGCAAGAAGTTTTTCTTTTGGAATTGAGTAAAGAATATGAAGATATTTTGCTTGTCAATAAGGAATTAAATTTATTAAAACTTGATTTGCCTAAAAGTTTTAAAAAGCTTTATGAAGAAATTGAAAAAGATGAGATCGGAGCTAAGCTTTTATCTAATTTTTCAAAAGAATTTCCGCTTTTAGATGAAGATTTTGCTTTAAAAAATAATTTTTATTCTTTATTTTGCATTTTGGGTAGAATTTTAAATTTAGATGAAGAATTTTATAAAGCTGGAGAAAAACTTTTAAAAATAGCCGATGAAACTAAAATGCCTCGAGGGGTTAAGATAGATTATCGTTTAAAAGAAGATAAAAGCTTTGATTATACAAGAACTTTACGATCTGCTATGAGTTTTATGCTTGCTGGAGTTGATAGCACTAATATCGCTTATGGGGCTGTAGAGAGTTTGAGTTATTTTTTACGCGATATATATGATGAATTAAGATCAAAAAATCAAGCTAAAATAGCTGTAGTCAGCGGATCTTTGTTTGAGCATAAGTCTTTACTTAAAAATACTTTAAAACATTTAAAAGATTGTAAATTAAGCGATGCGCCACTTAGGATTTAAAATCAAAATTTCAGGCTTGGTTCAAGGTGTAGGATTTCGCCCTTTTGTGTATGAATTAGCCTTAAAACTTCAACTTTTAGGAGAAGTTAAAAATGATGGTTTTGGAGTGGAAATTTTACTTTATTGTTCTCATAAAAAATGTCTTGAATTTATAGAGCAGTTAAAAAGCAATCCTCCACCTCTTGCAAGAATAGACAAAATCGAACTTTTAGAATGTGATTTAAAAGCTTATAATGATTTTTGCATTACCCCTTCAAAACAAAGTTTAAAAACAACTCCTATGTTGAGTGATTTTGCACTTTGCAAAGAATGCAAAAATGAATTTTATGATCCAAATAACAAGCGTTTTCATTATCCTTTTATCACTTGTACGCATTGTGGGCCTCGTTTTAGCATCATAAAAAATTTACCTTATGATAGAGTTAATACTACAATGGATAAATTTAAAATGTGCGATTTTTGCAAGAAAGAATATAAAAATCCTTCCAATCGTCGTTTTCATGCCCAACCTATCAGTTGTTTTGAATGTAAAATTTCAGTGCATTTAAAAAATAGACAAGGTGAAATTTTATTTACAGATGAAAATGCTTTTATAGAATGTGCAAAACTTTTAAAACAAGGAAATATCCTTGCTATTAAAGGAATGGGCGGTTTTCATTTGATGTGCGATGCCTTTAATGAAAAAGCCTTAAAAGAACTAAGAATAAGAAAAAATCGCCCTAAAAAGCCCTTTGCTTTAATGTGCAAGGACATTAAAGATATCAAGGAACTTGCATTTTTAAATAATGGAGAAGAAAGATTGATCAGTGGATCATTAGCGCCTATTGTAATATTAAAAGCGAAAAAAAACTTTGCTTTGATTGCACCTGATATTGATAAATTAGGTATTATGCTTGCTTACACTCCTTTGCATCTTTTGATTTTTGAGTATTTTAAAGGCATTCTTGTAGCCACAAGTGCAAATTTAAGTAGCGAAAGTATTATTAAAGATGAGGATAATTTAAGATCTAAACTCGGTAAAGTTTTTGATTATTATTTGGATTATGATAGAGAAATTTTTAACTCAAGTGATGATAGCATTGCTCAATTAATCAGCAATCAAGTTATGTTTTTACGTACTTCAAGAGGCTTAAATCCCTACTATATAGAAACAAATTTAAAATCCGATCAAACTTATCTAGCTTTAGGTTCAGAGCTTAAAAACCAATTTGTGATTTTTTATCAAAATAAAATTTTAATCTCTCCTTATATAGGAGATTTAAAAAGTGTCGATGTCTATGAAAGATTTTCAAAACTTTTGGATTTTTTTAAAAAAAGTTATGATTTGAAATTTGATGCCGTACTTTGCGATAAGCACCCACATTTTTTGTATGCAAAAGATTTTAAACAAACCTTTAAAATTCAGCATCATTATGCGCATTTTTGTGCAGCTTATTTTGAATATCAAGAAAAATTTGTCAAAGATGAAAAGGCTTTAGGGTTTGTTTGGGATGGAACAGGTTATGGCGATGATGGTAGTATTTGGGGCGGGGAAGTTTTTGTAGCTAATTTAAAAGAGTATGAAAGAATTGCTCATTTTGATGATTTTAAATTAATCAATGCGGATATAAAAAATATATATAATTTAGCTTTAAGTGTGATTTGGCATTACAATTTAGAAGATCTAGCTCAAGATTTTTTAGCTAAAATTCCAAAAGTCAAGCTTGAAAATCTTAAAAAAATTTATGCAAATTCTACCCTTAAAACCAGTTCTTTAGGACGCATTATCGATGCTTTTGGCGCTATGGTTTTTGATTTGGATCAAAGTTCTTATGAAGCACAAATTGGTCTTATGTGTGAAAGTTTTTATCAAAAAGATTTGAAATTTTCTTATAAACTTTATATTGATAATGGAAAAATTAATTTTAAAGAATTGATTTTAGGGGCTTTAAGGGATGAAAAAAGCAAAGCCATTACAGGTATGTTTAATGGTTTAGCTGATTTTATTATAAGCTATAGTCAAAATTATGATTTTAAAATATTACTTAGCGGCGGGGTTTTTCAAAATAAAACTTTACTTGAAATTCTAAAAGCTAAAAAA
>NZ_JACHTR010000033.1:0-11522 GCF_020135975.1 Campylobacter sp. W0014
TAATCAAAGAAATTAAAAATATTTCTTGCAATTAAAAACTGAAATTATATACATAGCAAGCTTAAAATAAGATGAAACAAAAAGCGGATTTTCGCTTTTTGTTTTCGGTTATTTAACCCTATATCCTTTGATAGCAAAAAAGAGAATATAAAAATAGCATAACAAAGGAACTAAATAAGAAATAAGCAAATCAAAATAATCAGCAACTAAGCCTTGAACTGGAGGTATCAAAGCTCCACCAACAATAGCCATGCTAATAAGTCCAGAAGCTCTGCTTGTAAATTTACCTAATTTCTTTGTTGCTAAAGAAAAAATAGTTGGAAACATAATTGAATTAAAAAGTCCTATAGCCAATAAAGCTACCATAGCAATCTTTCCACCGATTAAAATAGCCATCATGATTAAACAAATATTAACAATAGAATTAAATACTAAACATTTATTTGGAGCAAGTTTAGTCATGACGAAGCTTCCTATAAATCTTCCTATCATAGCTCCACCCCAATAATAAACTATATACTTTGCAGCTGTTATTTCTTGAATGTTTGCAAATTTTTCCATAGTCAAAATTAAAAAAGAACCTATAGATACTTCAGCCCCTACATAAAAAAATATAGCTGCTGCCCCTAAGACAAAATGAGGATATTCAAAAACACTTTCTTTATTGTTATGATTTTTTTTATCTATAATTTTTTCAACCATTTGTCTTGCGTCTGGAAGTCTTAAAAGATATGTCACAATAGCCAAAAGAATTAAAATTCCAGCAATTCCCAAATAAGGAATTTGAACAGATTGGGCTTCTTCTAACTTACTTGCATATTTTACAGTATCTGAAAGTATAAAAGCGGCACCAAAAATTGGCCCTAAAGTTGTCCCTAAAGAATTAAAAGCCTGAACCAATGTTAAAGCCGTAGCTTCCTTTCCTGGAGCAAGTAAAGTTACAAATGGATTCCCGGCGGTTTGCAATAAAACAACTCCACTTGCTAATATAAAAAAGGCTCCTAAAAATATAGGATATGAAGCCATAGAGGCTGCTGGATAAAATAAAACACAACCAATGGCTGTTAATATAAAACCTAAAACAACTCCTATCGGATAACCAACCTTCTCCAAAAGCTTGCCAAAAATTCCGCCAGTTACAAAATAAGCTCCAAAAAAACAAAATTGCACTAACGCTGATTCAAAATGATTAAGATTAAATATCACCTTAAGATGTGGTATTAAAATATCATTTAATACCGTGATAAACCCCATAACAAAAAACAAAGCTGTTAAAGCTGCCAATGCAAAATTATTAGATTTAGTTTGCATATTTTTCCCTTTCTAAATTGAATTAAAATTTTTATAAATTTGTATTAAATGTTTTGTAGAGCTATCATGCTCTTGAATTTTTCCACCCTGAAGTTCTGATAAAATAGTTTTAACAAGTTCTTTACCAAGCTCAACTCCCCATTGATCAAAGCTATTAATATCCCAAATTACACCTTGAACAAAAATTTTATGTTCATATAAGGCAACCAAAGAACCTATGCTTTTAGGATTGATTTCATTGAGTAAAATAATATTGCTAGGCCTATTGCCTGAAAAAACCCTATGGGGTGCAAGTTTATGAATTTGCTCTTCATTAAAACCCTTATCAGACATTTCTTTTTGAACTTCTTCAAGAGTTTTTCCTTTCATAAAAGCTTCAGCTTGAGCAAAAACGTTACTGAGTAAAATTTCATGGTGCCCTGGAAAGCTTCCTTTTTTACTTAAGGATGCAATCAAATCAATAGGACTTAAATGTGTTCCTTGATGCAAAAGTTGAAAAAAAGCATGTTGAGCGTTAATACCCGTATCACCCCAAATAATAGGACCAGTATCATAATCAACTTTTTTACCATCCTTTCTAACCTGCTTACCATTGCTTTCCATATCTAATTGTTGTATAAATTTAGGAAGATATTTTAACATAGAATCATAAGGAGCTATGATATGGCTACCCGCATCGAAGAAATTTATATACCAAATACCGATTAAACCTAAAATAACAGGCATATTTTTTTCAAATGGCTCATTATAAAAATGCTCATCCATCAAATATGCCCCTTCTAATAAAGATGAGAAATTTTCCTTACCTAAATAAATCATAATAGCTAAACCTATAGCAGACCAAAGACTATAGCGTCCGCCAACCCAATTCCAAAATTCAAACATATTATTTAAATCAATGCCAAATTCTTTTACCGCTTCTTTATTGGTTGAAACCGCCACAAAATGTTTTGCTATATGCTTTTCATCTAAGGCATGATTTAAAAACCATTTTCTAGCTGTAAATGCATTAGTTAAAGTTTCTTGAGTTGAAAAAGTTTTAGAAGCTACTATAAACAACGTTGTTTCAGGATGAACTTGATCTAAAACACCTTGTAATTGCGCTCCATCTACATTGGAAACAAAATGCATATGCAATCTTGGGTGTCCAAAATTTTTTAAAGCTTCGCAAACCATCAAAGCTCCTAAATCAGATCCACCTATGCCTATATTTACAACATCTGTAATCACTTGATTTGTATAACCAAGCCAAGCACCAGAGCGCAAAGAGTCTGAAAATTTTTGCATCTTTGCTAAAACTTCCCTAACATTTGGCATAATATCCATATCATCAATCATAATTGAATGATTATCTTTATTTCTCAAAGCAGTATGCAAAACAGCCCTATTCTCAGTTGTATTAATCTTTTCGCCCTTAAACATAGCTACCATTTTTTCTTTTAAAGAACATTCGTTGACTAAATTAAATAATAATTCTAAAGTTTCATCGTTAATACGATTTTTTGAATAATCAAGTTTTAAATCGCCAATTTCAAGAAAGTATCGTATTCCTCTATTTTGGTCTTCTTTAAATAAATCTCTCATGTGCACATCTTTTATATTTAAAAAATGATTACGCAAATTCTTATAAGAATTTAAATGGGTTAAAGACTTCATTTTTCACCTTTCACTTCTTTAAAATCGCAACTTTTCAAATGATTTTCTAAAGCAACAGCTGCCCCGTTAATACCTGGATATTTTGCTAAAACTACATAAACAGGAATAGCAGCCAAATAAGCATCAAATCTCCCCTTATTTTCAAAACGTAATCTAAAAGGTGATGTTTTAAAATAATCAATAAATCTAGGGATAATCCCTCCGCAAAGATAAACTCCACCCCTAGCTCCCAAAGTTAAAGCTAAATTTGAAGAAACCGTACCCAACATAGCACAAAATATATCCAAAGTTAATCGACACAAGGGAGACTTGCCGCTTAAAGCTTGCTCGCTAATAAGCTCTGGGGTCATTTTAGAATGTTTAATGCCTTCTCTACTGGCCAAAGCTTCATGTATAAGTGCCAAACCTGCTCCACTTAAAAAACGTTCGGCTGACACGTGTCCATATTTTTTCTTTGCATATTGCCAAATCATTATTTCAGTATCATCAAAAGGTGCAAAACTAACATGTCCACCTTCTCCAGCTAAAGCAATATATCCGCATTCATTGCAAGGAATTAAACCACTAACGCCAAGTCCTGTTCCAGGACCCAAAACGGCTTTCGGTGCAGACACTTCACAAGAAGTTCCACCCACCTGCATCAATTCAGAGAGTGGCATTTTAGTTATAGCATAAGCCTGAGCAGTGAAATCATTGATGAGTATTAAAGATTCTAAATTTAAAGCTTGTCTTGTGGTTTCAATTGAAAAAGCCCAATGGTGATTTGTCATTTGAACCCAATCACCTAAAACAGGATTGGCAATAGCAAAAGCACCAAATCGAACTATTGGATTGCCAACTTTACTTAAATAAGTTTTTGCTGCATCAACAACAGTATTATAATCTTGACAAGCTAAAACTTCAACATTATCGATTTTACCCGGCATGGTTTCTAATGCAAATCGAGCATTAGTACCCCCAATATCAGCTAAAAGCCTTGGATATGATTTTTTATTTTGAGAAGTAGACATCACACATCACCTTTTCTGAATGAAGTATATAAGATATAGGAAATTTAGGATTTAAACCCTTAGTAGCTTCATTAAAAACAAGCTCTTTTTCTTTTGTAGCTATAGATAAAAACAATTTATTGCATTTCTCTAATGCTGACAAAGACATAGAAAGTCTTTTATGTGGAGCATTTTTTGGGGTTATTAAAATAATGTTTTTTTGAGTTGTTAAAGCAAAATCAATTTCATCTGCTTCAGGAAATAAAGAAGCCGTATGACCATCTATACCCATACCTAAAATAGCAATATCAGGTTGGTTATAGAATTTATTTGCATTTTCAACTAAATCTTCCAAAGAAAGCTTATAATCTTCAAAAAAAGGTTTAAAATGTGCCTTTTGAGCCAAATTCTTTAAAAAATGCATTTTTATCAATTTTGCATTACTATCTTCATGATCAAGTTCAACTACCCTTTCATCAACCAAAGAAACATTACATTTATCCCAAGTACATTTTTTTTTGCTTAACATTTCTAAAAATAAAACTGGAGATTTCCCTCCAGAAAAAGCTAAATTTATATATTTTTTGACTGATAAAATTTGCTCGATAGATAAAGTAACAGCTTCAACCAAAGCCTTATTGCAAGACTCTAAATCTGAAAATTCATGCATTTTAAATGCCATTTTTCCTCCAATTTTACTGCTTGACAAATTTTATTAAATCAAAGTGTAACAGAGTTTTGCTTATAATTATCAAAATAAACAAAAATTACTAAAAATTTAAACTAATTTGTTTCCAAATTACCCAAATTTGTTTTTAAATTATACTAGGCGTTATGCCATTCATGCTGATCTTTTTGGATCAAATCAAATGACTCCTTAGGGCCCCAACTTCCCGCAAAATAAGAATATAAAGGTGTTTTATTGTTTTTCCAATTTTCCAAAATAGGATCTACCCAAGTCCAAGCGGCTTCTAATTCTTCTTTATGATTAAAAGAAGCTTGATTACCTTCTATAACATCTAAAATCAATCTTTCATACGGCTGCATGACTGAAGTACTGTTTAAATTTAAAATCAAATTATTTTCCTCGCAATCCATTGTTTTACCAATTTTCTTTACTTTTAAATTTAAAGAAATTTGATTTTCTGGTTGCAAACGTATTATAAGTTTATTAGGATGAGTACTTTGATCTTGCCGATCTTTAAAACAAATAATAATTTGAGCAAAAGAATTAGCCATTCTTTTACCTGTTCTAATATAAAATGGAACATTCTTCCAATTTTCATCCAAAAGCTCCGCTTTGATAGCAACAAAAGTTTCTGTTTGACTATTTTCCTTGACATGATCTTCGTCCAAATAGCCTTTAAATTCTCCTGATTGACTATATTGAGCTCTAATGACATTTGATTTTATATCTTCATCACTTAAGGGTTTTAAACTCTTTAAAAGTTGCAATTTTGCACTTCTTATAGAATCAGCATCGAGAGTATTTGGAATTTTCATAGCCACCAAAGAAAGAATTTGTAAAATATGATTTTGGATCATATCCCTTAAAGCTCCTGTGCTATCATAAAATTCTCCTCGACTTTCTACACCTAAGGTTTCAAAAACACTGACTTCAACATAATCGATATAATCTTTTTTCCATAAAGAGGTAAAAATAGGATTAAATCTTCTTAAAATCAAAAGATTTTGTATGCTTTCTTTTCCTAAATAGTGATCAATTCTATAGATTTGTTTTTCATTGTAGTATTGTGCTATTTCATTATTTATAGCTTGACAAGATTTTAAATCCATTCCTAAAGGTTTTTCTAAAATAATTTTAACCCTATCATCATTTAAGCCAACTGATGCTAAATTTTTACACGCCTTAATAAAAAACTCTGGAGAAATTGAAAAATAAATAACTATATTTTTGCTTTCGCTACTTATTTTTTCTTTTAAGAGTTCAAAATCTTTTGTTTCATTCAAATTTATACTTAAATAATCAATATTGTGTGTAAATTCTTCCCATTTTTTATCATCGCAATTTTTTACATGTATTTTTGACTTATGATTCATTTTATCCTTGAATTCATCAACATTTAGCATACTTCTACCCGTTGCAATCATTTTTCCAATATGAGGCAAAAATCCATCCACATAAGCTTGATAAAGAGAAGGGAAAATCTTTCTCATTGCCAAATCTCCAGTCGCTCCAAATAAAATAAAATCGAAACTTTGCATATTTTCTCCTTTTATAAAATTAATATCAAAACTTTATTTTAATTGCTAAAAGTATATTTTAGAATTTTATCTAAAATTATGGCATAATTAAATATAAAAAATACCACAATAAAAAAATAAATTTTAAGTATAAAGGATAAATATGGCGTTAAATAAAATTAAACAAATCACTCAAAAAGTAAAAGAACGTAGCGAAAAAACACGCAAGGATTATTTAGAACGTATTCAAGCACACAAAGGCAAAATTCAAAGAAAAGATCTTGGATGTGCAAATTTAGCTCATGCTTATGCTAGCATACCAGAGCATATTAAAGAAAGAATCAAGGAAAATAAAGATTCAAATTTTGCCATAGTTTCAGCTTACAATGATATGCTCTCAGCACACCAGCCTTTTAAAAATTATCCTGATATTATAAAACAAGAACTTTTTAAAAATCATGCATTTGGACAGTTTGCCGGTGGAACTCCTGCTATGTGCGATGGAATCACTCAAGGTTATGATGGAATGGAGCTTAGTTTATTCTCAAGGGATGTTATAGCTATGAGTGTGGCTGTGGCACTTTCTCATAATGTTTTTGATGGGGCTTTTTACTTAGGAGTTTGTGATAAAATAGTTCCAGGTCTTTTAATTGGAGCTTTAAGTTTTGGTCATTTACCAAGTATTTTTATCCCTTCTGGTCCCATGACGAGTGGAATTTCTAATGATGAAAAATCAAAAACTAGACAACTTTTTGCTGAAGGTAAAATTTCACGCGATAAGCTCTTAGAAAGTGAAATGAAATCTTATCACGATATAGGGACTTGCACTTTTTACGGAACAGCTAATTCAAATCAAATGATGATGGAGTTTATGGGACTGCATTTGCCAAATTCTGCTTTTATAAATCCAAATACATCTTTAAGAGAAGCTTTGGTTAAAGAAGCTGCAAGCCATATGACTCAAAATAAAATTTTACCTATCGGAGAATTGCTCGATGAAAGAAATATTATCAATGCTATGATAGGACTTATGGCTACAGGTGGCTCTACTAATCACACTATTCATTTAATTGCCATAGCTCGTGCAGCAGGCATAATCATCAACTGGGATGACTTTGATGCCATTTCAAGCGTTACTCCACTTTTAGCAAGGGTATATCCTAATGGAAAAGCTGATGTTAATCAATTTGAAGCTGCTGGAGGTTTAGCTTTTGTTATCAATGAACTCTTAAAAGAAGGTTTGTTGCATGATGATGCCTATACAGTAATGGGTCAAGGAATGCAAGCTTATACTAAAAATCCTTTCTTGATTGATGGAAAAATCGTCTATAAAGATGGGGTGAAAACAAGCAAAGAAGAAAATATCCTAAGAAATATAGAAAATCCATTCTCTCAAAATGGTGGTGTTAAAATTTTAAAAGGGAATATAGGAAGAGCTGTTATTAAAATTTCAGCCGTTAAAGAAGAACATCAAATTATCAAAGCTCCTGCTATGGTATTTTACTCTCAACAAGAATTTTTAAATAAATTTCAAAATAAAGAATTACAAAAAGATTTTATAGCAGTCTTTCCTTATCAAGGACCAAGATCTAATGGTATGCCAGAGCTTCATAAACTCACTCCGCCTTTAGGAATTTTACAAGATCAAGGTTTTAAAGTCGCACTTGTTACTGATGGAAGAATGTCAGGGGCTTCTGGTAAAGTTCCAGCAGCAATCCATATGAGTCCTGAAGCTTTACTTGATGGAGATATTGCTAAAATTAAAGATGGCGATATATTATTGCTTGATGCAAAAAATGGCATACTTGAAATTCTTATTGATGAAAAAGAATGGAAAGAAAGAAAAATACCTAAATTAGATAAAAAAGAAATTTTTGGTTGCGGAAGAGAACTTTTCGCTGGATTTAGAACTCAAACCTCAAGTGCTGAAACAGGAGCAATGAGTTTTGGTGGATATTTTAAATAAGGAGATACAATGCAAACAAAAGAAATTTTAGAAGTAAGCAAAATCATTCCCGTTATTACAATTTATGATTTAAAAACAAGTGTGGATTTAGCAAAAGCTTTGATTGACGGAGGGATTAAAATTTTAGAAATCACTTTACGCACTCAAGAAGCTATTGAAGCCATAAAACTAATATCAAAAGAAATTCCAGAAGCTGTTGTAGGTGCTGGAACAGTATTAAACGCTAAAATGCTAGAAGAAGTAAAAAATGCAGGAGCTAAATTTGCTATAAGCCCAGGATTAAATGCCATACTTGCTAAAGAAGCAAAAAATATTGATTTGCCTTTGATTCCAGGTATCGCAACCGCTGGAGAATTAATGCTTGCTCTTGAATTTGGATTTAAAAATTTAAAATTTTTCCCTGCTCAAGCTGCTGGAGGTGTTAATATGTTAAAATCTTTTTCCGCTCCATTTCAAGAAGTTAAATTTTGTCCTACTGGCGGTATTAGTCTTGATAATATGAATGATTATTTAAAACTAGATAACGTTCTTTGTGTTGGAGGATCTTGGCTAACTCCTAAAGAATTGATCTTGGATAAAAAATGGAATCAAATCACTCAGATCGCTAAGCAAAGTTTAGGACAAATTTTATAAATGGATTTTAAATGCAAAAATTAAATCAAAATCTTAAAAAAATATACAAAGAAGAATCTTTAGTCTATCAAGAACAAAGATATTTAAAAGCTTTAGAAACTTTTAAAAAACTTTATCCTAAGCATAATGATTTTAGCTTTTACTCTTCTCCAGGTAGAACAGAAATAGGAGGAAACCATACCGACCATCAACATGGTATGGTTTTAGCAGCTACTGTAAATTTAGATATTATTGCAGTGGTTGCTCCTAACAATAGTGATAGTATTTGCATTAATTCTGAAGGTTTTAATTTAAAAGAAATTAAATTAAATGATCTCACATTTAATCCAAACGAAATTGGAAGTTCAGAAGCTTTGATAAAAGGAATTTGTTCTAAATTTAAAAACTTAAACTACAATGTAAAAGGTTTTGATGCTTATGCCACTTCAGATGTTTTAAAAGGTTCTGGCCTTTCTTCTTCGGCCGCCTTTGAAAATCTGATTGGCACAATTTTAAATTATGAATTTAACAATGCTGATATTTCAGCAACTCAAATAGCGCTAATAAGTCAATATGCAGAAAATGTTTATTTTGGAAAAGCTTGCGGTTTAATGGATCAAATGGCTAGTGCCATAGGAGGATTTTCTTTTATGGATTTTAAGGAACCTCAAAAACCTATTGTAGAAAAGATAAATTTTGATTTTTCAGATTACAATTATTTTTTATGTATTGTTAATACCAAAGGAGATCATGTAGATTTAACTTCGGATTACACCGCAATCACTGAAGAAATGCAACTTGTCGCAAAAGCTTTTGGTAAAAAAGATTTAAGAGAGGTGGATGAAAAAGATTTTTTTGATAATATCGCTTCATTAAGAAAACAAATTCATGATAGAGCTATTTTGCGTGCCATACATTTTTTTAAAGATAATCAAAACGCACTTAAAGAGGCACAAGCTCTAAAAAACAATGATTTTGAAACTTTTAAAAATCTTATTAAAGATTCGGGAAATTCATCATTTAAGTTTTTACAAAACATTTTTTCTTTATCTAAACCTCTAGAGCAAAATTTAGCTTTAGCTTTAGCTTTAAGTGAAAAAATTTTAAAAGATGAAGGCGTAAGTAGAGTTCATGGCGGAGGTTTTGCGGGAACTATTCAAGCTTATGTTCCTCTAAAACTTGCCCAAGAATATGAAGAAAGCATGAAAAAGATTTTTGGCCAAGATTCTTGCCATATGTTAAATATAAGAAATATAGGTGCAACAAAATTATGATTTATGCTCTTATTGATCAATTGATTTTATATACTTTAGAAAAAAAACTCATCAAGCAAGAGGATAAAATTTTTCACATAAATAGCTTAATTGATCTTTTTAAATTACAAGAATACAAGCAAGGAAAAAAAATTTCCAAAATGACACTTAATGAAATTTTAAATGCTTTGCTAGATTATGCTTGCAAAAATCAACTTTGTGAAAATGATAATGTAGCGAGATCTTTATTTAGTGTTAAAATTATAGGACTTTTAACACCAAAACCTAGCGAATTAATTTCTCAATTTAAGCAATATTATCAAAAAAATCCAAAAACAGCTAGCGATTTTTTTTATCAATTTAATCAAGATTGTAATTATATTAATAACGATCAAATTAAAAAAGATATAAAATGGAAAACCCCAAGCAGCTACGGAAAACTAGAGATTACAATAAATCTTTCAAAACCAGAAAAAGATCCAAAAGCTATTGCTAAAGCCAAAGAAAATAAAAACACTTATTATCCTCAATGTCTTTTATGTAAGGAAAATGAATATTATGCAGGAAATTATCATCATCCCGCTAGGCAGAATTTAAGAATTTTACCCATAAAACTTGCCAATGAAAATTGGTTTTTTCAATACTCACCTTATGTTTATTATAAAGAACATTGTATCATCCTTAATCAAAAACATACTCCGATGAAAATCTGCAAAAAAACTTTTGAAAGATTATTTGATTTTTTAAAAATATTTCCTCATTATTTTATAGGATCAAATGCTGATTTACCTATAGTTGGAGGCTCTATTTTAAGCCACGATCATTTTCAAGGAGGCAGTCATACCTTTGCTCTTAATAGTGCTAAAATAGAAAAAAAATATAAAATTAAAAATTTTGAAAATATAGATTTTGGTATTGTTAAATGGCCATTATCTGTTATAAGAATTTCAAGTAAAGATGATAAAAAATTAATAGAATTTGCAGATTTTATCCTAAAAAAATGGAAAAATTATAATGACAAAAACGTCAATATCTTAGCAAAAACTCAAAATGCACACCACAATACCATAACTCCAATAGCAAGAATGAAAAATTCTAATTTTGAATTAGATTTGGTTTTAAGAAATAATAGAACAGATAAAAAGCATCCATTTGGCATTTTTCATCCACATGAATACCTGCACAATATAAAAAAAGAAAATATAGGGCTTGTAGAAGTTATGGGGCTTGCTATTTTACCTCCTAGACTTAAAGAAGAATTAGAAGTTTTAAACGATTATATTCTTAACAATAAAGATATAAACACTAATGAAAAAATCAAAAAACATACTCAATGGGTTAAAAATTTTTTACCTAAATACAAAGATATCAATGATAAAAATATAGAAAAAATTTTACAAAAAGAAATATCTAAAACATTTTTAGATGTATTAAAAAATTGTGCAGTATTCAAACGCAATAAAAAAGGAATGGAAGCTTTTGAAAGATTTATAAATACTTTAAATAAATAAAAATTGAATATTATTATTT
>NZ_JACHTR010000034.1:0-10813 GCF_020135975.1 Campylobacter sp. W0014
AAAGATAGTAGATTTAGTAAATTTAAATCTTGTTAAGTTTATTATTTAGTTCAAATAAAAAATATAAAAAAATATAGAAATTTAATAGAAAGAAGAGAAATTTAGTTAAAAGTTTGTTTGGTAAGCCAAAGGGAAAATTATAGCTCTCCTTTAAAAGGGGAAATCAAGTATTAATAACACTTGACTATAATTATACAAAGTAGTATAATTATTACTATAATTTTGTTTAGCAATTTAACACCTCCCTTCTGGGCGGTAAATTAACGCTAAAGGGTTGCAGCCCTTTGGCGTTGCACCCTTTTATAATTATACCAAACGAATTCTTTAGCTTCTGAAACAATTTATGAAAGATTTTACTTGTTATTCCTTAGCACTTTGTTTTTTTGCACCTTCATTTTTATTTGGTGCAACTGAAATAGCTAATGGAAATCTAATTTATCTTGGGGTTATGGCGATGTAATGAATGAAATCATGCAAGCTGTTAAAGGAATAACCACTGAAACAGGTTATATCGTTAATGCAGCCTTAGCTATTTCATTATTACTTTTTAGTATCAAAAAAGCAATGGATGGACAAACAAGTCCTGTGTTTGAACTTGGAAAAATGTTTGTACTTTTTGCTGTAGTGTGGTACATGTTTTAAAAGCACCAAATGACAATAATTACCGCTTCATGATTCACGATGAAGTCACTAGCAAAGATTATGTCATTTCTCAAATTCCTATAGGTATAGGAAAAAGCTTTGCATTAATGACACAATTTGAAAGACTTATTCTAGAAGCTATGAAAAAACATTTTTCAACTCCACAATCTACAAATTTTTCTAATTCAGGTTTAGATTTTTCACTTCAAGTGATGAGTACTTTGCCAAGCGTAAAGCTTTCGGCTATTGATGCGACTTTATAAAAAAAATATTGATTTTTACTTTAGAAACTGCGTTTCAGTAGGTATCTTGCTTAATCAACAAGGTAGAAATCTTTTTCAAAACTCTGATAATTTGATGCAAGATCTTTTCACAAACATAGGCAATGGCTCTCAGCTTACTCCTTTGTTCACAAATAACAATAATGTTGAAGAACAAAGTGTTGTGCCTTGTTCTGATGCAGGTTCTCAAATCGTTGAAATGATTAAAAAAGATACAGATGAAGCTATGAAAATTCATGCTGCTTTGCTTGGTATGGTAGATGATATGACAAATTATGAGTAAAAGTTCTTAGGCGCTGCACAAATCTATAACGAACAAGCTGTGAGTGCTAGATCTTATTTGTAACAATCTATGGTGATGCTTGCTTTTCAAGATGCAATCATTAATACGGCTAAATCAGTAGAATTAAATCCTGCTTCTGTGGATCAGCAATTTTATGCAAGTATGCAAGCACAAGGACACTTGGCACAAACTTATTTGCCTTTATCTAAAGCTTATTTAACAGCCATTATCATAGGTTTGTCTTGGCTTGTTGCTTTGCTTTCTATTGTGTTTGGCTCTTACGCTCATAATTAAGATGTTTTTTACTCTATGTATTTGGATAGTGCTTTGGACTCCTATTCTTTGTATCATTAATTATCTAAATGATTACAATCTCATGAAAGTTGCACAAGTAATAACAGGTGGAAAAGCAGCTTTAAGCTTAGGAGATAATATGCTTATCTTTAAAGAAGTAGCAAGTAGATCAAATTTCATGAATTATCTTGCGATGAGTACTCCTGTTTTAGCTTATGCCATAGCTAAAGCAAGTGAGCAAGGATTTGTGAGTTTTGCTTCTGGATTATCTCAAGCCCTAACAGGTGCTTCAAGAGCTGCTGGAAGCTTTGCAAATCAGCAAGCCTTATCTACACAAACAAGTATAGCCGCTCCTAGAGGAGATGAAGTTTGGGCTGTGGGTGCAGGTTATAATACTCTTCAATCTTCGTTTGGTGTAGGTGGTAGAAGTTTTGTAGGAATAAGAGATATGCAACATGGTGGCGAATTAGTTAAAAATAATATAACAGGAAGTTCTGCTGTAATTAATGCTAATGGTTCAATAGGTAATGCTTCTATTAAATGTTTAAATGCTGGTATGACTGCAAGCAATTTAGAAACTAGACAACACGCTCTAAGTGATGCGATTCAAAATTCTAACCTATCTCAAAGAGCTTTAGAAGTTGCTAGTGGTAAAGGAGATAGCTTAGCCTTATCAGAAAATGATAGAAATGCTATCACCAAAGCAACAGGTGTGGATGTAAAACAAGCTGATCAAGATGTGATGGAAGGAAAAATTGGCGGTAATCTTGGTGGTGGTTTTAGTCTTGGCTTTGGTGACAAAGGCGGTGATAAAGGGGGGAATCAAGCAAATGCTCAAGCAAGTGGTCAAATAGGAGGTAGTTTAACTACAAATTCAATAGAATCTGAAGATTGGTATCAAAAACTAAGCGAAAATCAACAAGAAACCTTTAATAAAACCTTCAACGAAAGCCTTTCTAATGAAATTGGCAAAAATAGAGATGCAAATACTTCATTTAATAATCTTCTTAAAACAGGAAATGTTACAAATTCTGCTAGCATCAAAAGTTCTATGGATAGCTATAATGAAGCTAAAACGCTTAATAATTCAGTGGGTTATGATGGCGGTTCATCTATCGTTCAAGGCTATTAGTTAATAAAGAAAATGTGGCTTCTGCTGTGAATGCTGTTGAAAATATGGCTGCAAGAGGGGATATGCAAGGATTATCACACTATGCAGGAGTGGATTCTAATGTCAATTCAAACGGATTACACGATCAATCAAAACATAATTATTATGATCCAAAAGGCACTATGACTGATCACAATAAAGCCATAGATGATTTATCAAGGTTTCTTGAAAACAAGAAATGCTCCTACTAAAATTGAATCACATAGATTAGCATTTGATGTAGAAAAAGCAGTAGGTGCAGTTGAGAAAAAAACAGGAACTGCTATTAAAGAAAGAAATGAAAAAATAAATGATACTTATAAATAATAATGCACTAAGTCTAGTTTTAACTAGGCTTAGTGGCGATTAATGGTATATATTTCCTATCATAAAATTATATTTTGGATCATTAATATAATCACTTTCAAAAGTTGATGAGTTATTAATATCTAATGGGCGATTAACAACTCTAACATTCTCTTTTAAAAACTTCTTGATTTTCAATAATGTATTTTTAGGATACAATTTGCTTAACCTATCTCTGATTAGATATAAAAGACAACAAGTTATTAAAACACTAACGATAGATGCAAATACTGCTAAATAAATAATTAAGCGCGCTTTATCCATCTTTATTCCTTTCAACAATAATTTATTTATATTTTTAATAAAATTAAACCATTTTTTAATAATTTTTGCAAGTATTTATGCTATAAAATGCTTATTTTTAGGGGTTTTAACGGGGTTCTTTTTTTATTCACTTAAAATTTTTATCAATGGTTTTGTGAAAATTTTGTAAAAAATCTTTTAAAATAAAATCGCTCTTTGTATTAAATTTTATTATATTGAATTTGTTCTATTTTAATATTTTTTAATTTATTAATAATATCTTTTGGATCCATATTAGTTTTTTTTAATTAAAATATCAAAACTTTTTTCAATATCCATTTTATTATTTGTCAAAATGGTATAAATATCAAACAAATCCCTTGGTTCATCTCTAGAAATTGAAGTTTCTAACTTATTAACAAAGATATTTTGTATGCTGTCTATAAGCAAACCATTTTCAAGTTTTACATAATCGTTTTTTTCGTGAAATACATAATCATTAACTAAATCTATTTTGAGATTATTTTCTTTGATATAAAGTTGAGTAAAATATTGATTAGAAACTTTTATTTTAAAATCTATATTATTATCTTGTAACATACTTATAAAATCATTAAATTCTTTTGGAGTATGATTTTTAATTCCATTGTTAATCAAGAAAAAATCCAAGTCATCAGAAAATCTAAATTGATTATAATGAAATCTTTGCAAATCTGTTCCGCCTGTAAGGTAAAAATCTAAATTTTCTTTTGCAACTAGATCAAGAATTTTATCTTAGGTTTTATATAACTGGATATACTTCTCTTCTTTTTCCCGCATCTTTTATGCCATAATGTGCGATAAGCTCATCAAGTCTTTCTTCGTAATAAAATCTTTTGTGATAACCTAATCTTTGGTTTTGAGAAATGATAAATTCTTTTATCCATTCTTCATTATCGATAATCTTTAAATCTTCAAACATTGTAAGTGAATTTTGAAAAATAGCACTAAAAATTGTTCTTGCAAAGTCTTTATCGTTAATATGTTCTATTATAAAACTAGGGGTCATAGTAGTATTTCCCCAATAGCAATTTTGTAAAATGTGTTCTGCAATTTGTATTTTATCTTTTTTCATCGGTTTAATTGTATTTTCACGCTACTTTATTCACATTGCTTTTAAGCATAGCTTCTATACTTAAATGACAGTCCAATTCTTCCCATTCAATACCTGTATTACCGCAGATAAAATGCCATTTTTCTAAATCTTCTAAATTTGCATTTTCAAGTTCTTTGTACCATTTTAAAGGAGTTTGGATTATGCGTTCGTCTTCTAATAAAACAATAAGATAATCTTTATTGAATTTTACATTCTTTGCCTTAACTAAAGTATTCATTCCATCTCCTTTCAAATTCAAGTTTGTGTTTTTTGACAGTTTTTAGAATAAAAGACAAATCTTTGTTTTTAAAACTGCTGAGTCGAACTTGTAAATCTTCTAAATTAATTTTTGCAAATTCATTACCTTTCATAACATGAATATGCTTTGGTTCATGTTCATTTGAATAAAAGAAAAACTTAAAGCCATTGATTTCTAAAAGAGTGGGCACAATTTTCCTTACTTTATTCATAATTTTTAATAAAATTATACCATTTTTTAATAATTTTTGCAAGTATTTCTGTTATAGAATGCCTATTTTTTAGGGGTTTTAAACGGATTTCTTTTTTTTATTTAATTATGTCAATTTTTAAGTGCTAATTTTATAAGACTTTATAGCGCTATTTGCAAGATCGGCTAAGAATTTGCTTCTATTATCGCTTATTGTATCTATTGCCTCTACTAAGCTTTTAGGTAAGGTAATATTAATTCTAATTTTTGCTTCATTATCAATAGGTTCTTTAATATAATCACCTTTTTCAAGCATAACTTCTAATGCTCCTTTAAATGCTTCTTTGAGATCTTTTAAGGCTTCTATTTCATTTTCACCATCTCCCATAATATAAGGGAAATCTTTATATCTTGCAAAATATCCTCCGCCATCTTTTTCATCAAGTTTTTTTATAATAATTTCATAAGGTAGATTAAGATAGTAATCTAAGTCTTTCATCATTCATTCTCCTGTTATAGCTTTTAAAACCATTTTGACATATATAGCCTTTATAGGGCGTTTAAATGGAATAGTAATAAGATCACATTCTTTTTTTTCTAAATTGATAATGTAATCCGCCTTTATTAAAACATTCATAACCTTCGCTTTCTAATAAAATCTTAAGCGTTTCAAAGCGCACATTGTTAGGATTATTTTTTAAATCTTTAATAATTTTATCTTTTTTACTCACTATAATATCCTTATGAGTATGTATTATACACACTTTTTATTAAGTATCGCTTATAAACCGAACGAATTCTTTTAATCTTGCTGTCTTTGTATGTTTAAAGGTGCTTTTCTGCCCCTGCGGTTTTGCTAAAAATACTTCCATTTTAAACTTAAAAAAACCTAAAGTTTAGATATAATCTCACAAAACGCTTGCTATGTCGTTTCATAGTTAAGCCTTTAGGGTTATTTCCGCCAAGAGTTAAAACTCAAGGCGGATTTTTATGAAGGAAAGATTTAAAATGAGAAATTTAACTTTAGAAGAAAATATATTTTTAGCAAAAAGAAACCTTGTAGATATTATTTGGAAATCCGCGAATTTAGAAGGTGTAAATGTTACTTTTCCTGAAACTCAAATGATTATAGATGGCTTTAGTATTCCTGATAAAACAATACAAGATTTAACAATAATTTTAAATCTTAAAAGAGCTTGGAATTATTTGTTTGATACCATTAATGAAAAAGTTAGTTTGAGTTTGATACAGGACTTTAATAGGATTGTAGGCAGAGATTTAGTTCATAAATCAGGATTTTTAAGAGCAGCTGATGTTAAAAATTACCTATTGATTATGAGGTTAGTGAAAATATAGAAATAATTTTAAAAAATGAAAATAAAAAAGAAGTAGCATTGGATTTGATGTTATATCTTATGAGAAGTCAATTATTTTTTGATGGAAATAAAAGAACTTCAATGCTAATTGCTAATAAAATTTTAATTGAAAATGGATTCGGTATTTTGGCAATTGCTAAGAATGATATGAATGAGTTTTTTACCCATCTTGTTAAATTCTATGAAACAAACAATAATTATGAAATAAAACAATTTTATAAAGAAAATTGTATTGAAACAATGGTTTTTCATAATGATGAAGAAAAAAACAAATTATAGGAAAGAATTGAGATAACACCCAAATTTTCATATAAAACATTAAAACTTATTCATTCAAAAATACTATAATTAAAGTGTATTAAGTATGGCTACTCTTTCGGTTATAAGAAGGAGGCATGATGAGTATTTTAGTTCTTGTCTTAGAATTAATTAACAAGATAATCAAACTCGTTGATTATCTCACTTAAAAAACCGAAATAATTATAAATAAACCACGCTTAGTTTAAGCTTAATACAATTGTAACAAAAAACACTTAACCAAAAGAGGCGTGGCTTTCGGCTATTTGTTCTTGCAAAGTCTTTATCGTTAATATGTTCTATTATAAAACTTCTATAAAAATTTCTTTATTTTTTAGTTCCTCATAAAAATTTTTTCTTTTATTGAGGTCGTTTGTAGTTACAATGGTAAATCCTGCTTGTTGAATTTTCATGAGAATTTCTTTTGAAATATTCATACTATGAAATAATTTTTTAAAACGCTCAGGTGTCATTATTGCTGCTCTAATATAATGAAAAAATGGATTACCATTTTCTTTATTTTTATTATATTATATAGTATTATTAAACACTATGTCACTGCTATAACTAATGTTTTGGAAATTATCTTCTTTGATACGCTTTCTTATCTCATTATAAAATGAAGTTAGTTTGTTATCCTCATCTTTAATAAGATTAAGTATTTTATCTAAATATCGGTTTTTTTTCATCAAAATTATCCACATTAAAACGAAAATCTAAATATTATGTTATTATACAATCAACATATTAGAACAATACTAAAAATATAAACTAAATTGACAATTTTTTTATTGGTATGATATAATTTAAAATCATTATAAGGGCAGATCGAGATCGCCCATCTTAAATATTATTTTAAATAGCTACTCAAATCTTTTTCAAAATTCTCTAATAAATCACTTAAAAAAGCATTGATGCCTATAAAGGTATTATGTGATTTTGTGCTAATTCTAGGAGCTAAAGCCTTTTGATTTGTTATTTTTGTTTTATATAAATTTTCCCAATGAAAACTTCTATTTCTGATTGTGAGTAAAAGGTTAAGAACAATATTTGCTTTTTCTATATTACTAAAACTATTTTTATATTTTTTATTATTTACATAGTGAAAGTAATATTCTTTGTTGTGTGTATAATATTTTTTAAATTTATATTAGAAGAATTAATTATTTTTGCCTCTAAATATTCTAGTTTAATTATAAATATTACATCCCCTAAAGAAATTCTTGAAATGAGTTGATTGTTATCTAATATTTCTTTGTTTTGCAATTTAATTATTTTTTGTTTGATGTTTTCTTCGTTATAATTTCTTAACCATTCTAAATCTTTTTTTCATATGTTTATCTAGTAAATTTCTTAATACTAGTTCAAGTATTGCTATTTTTGTTGTTATACTTGCAATCATTTTTAAATTATCAAAATGTTCGTAAATATTATTATAAGATTCTAATCTTTCTTTAGAAAACAAATATTCAAGATCGGTCTGTTCTGTTGGCATGAATTTCTCTAATATTGAATTAATATTCTTAAATCATATCAAATTTTTACAAAAAATATTATTATTCACACTTGTAAGTACTTTTTTCAAGCTTTCTTTCCATTTCTTTTTTTTGGAAATAAAATTACATGGTAAAATAGACTTATCTCAAAAGCCTATTTTATCAATGTTTTTCTTATTTTTTGAGCAAAAACTTACGCATACCCTTTTTTCATTTTTTGTTTCTTTAACTTCTCAAAAAAAAATTGTGCCTCATTAAAACTTGGGAATACATTATTTTTTCTTCCTGTGCAACTTTTAAAACGCACATTTCCGTAAACTCTCTCAACCATATATTCCTCAAATAGAGTGGCAATAATTTCTATGCTATAATAGCGAATGTTTCCTTTCTCAGTTATTCTGTGTAACAAAACATTATTCATAAAAAACCTAATTAAAAATTATTTATTGTATTCAAAAAATCATTTTTAAACATTTTTTCTATAGCAAGCTTAATCATTTGATTAATTTTCTCATTTTCTTTAGCTACATTAGAAATTTCATCTTTGTAAGCAGGAATCATCATTTCTATCATTTTTAATGTTTTTTCATCAAATAATACTCTTTTTGGAATTAATATTTCATTTTTTTGAATATTTTCATTATTTATTGTATTTTTTTCCATTTTTATCCTTTATTTGTTAAAATATATAAATTATACCATAATATTAATAAAAAATTGTATAAATAAACAAATAATGCAAAAATATAAATATTTTTATGATATAATTTAAAATATATAACATAATCTTATTTCAAAATAAGCCTATTAAAATATATATTTTGATATTAACACAAGTAAATAAATATAACATAATATTTAATTATGTTATAAAAAAAGGATATAAATAAAATGAAACTTAAAAATACTACAATAAGTGAAGATTTAGAGCGTTGGATAGAAGCTTATTTGAAACATATTCAAGCATTATCCTATTCAAATAATACTTTTTTACTTTATAGGCGTATTTTACTAGAATTTGTAGAATATTCTTTAGATTATCAAGATGAAATGCAAATAAACGATATAAAAACGACTTTTTTAGTCAATTTTCTTAATTATTTAGAAAATAATTCAAAAAATGGCAATAAACTATCAAAAAAAACAAAAATAACTTATTTGAAAGTATTAACTAGCTTTTTTTCTTTTATAAGTGATAATAATGATGATTTGTTTATTTTTTCCTTTGATATGAAGAAAATTAGATTTAGAACAGAAAAATCAGAAGAAAAATTAAATTATCTTAATGAAAATGAAATTATAAGGCTAAATAATGTTTTAGAGAAAGAAAAAGCAAAAAAAGAAGTTTATAATAGTTTTAGAAACTCTTTACTGATAAAACTTATGCTTTATGGAGGACTTAGAATTTCTGAAGCTTTAAATGTAAAACTTTGTGATTTTGAAGAAGTTGATGATGAAATATTAAAAATATCCATAATGGGCAAGGGCGGTAAAGAACAATTTGCATTTATTAAAAAAGAAGAAGTTGATGATGAGCTTGAATATTTTAAAGAAAATATCCAAGATAGTGATTACATAATGCAAACTAGCACAGGAAAACATTTAAATAGAAGTAATGCTTTTTTGATTGTAAATAATATTTACGCTAAAGCTTTGATCAGCAAAAAAGGACTTCATTTGCTTAGACACACTTTAGCTATGAGATTAACAGCCAAAGGAATAAACCTTGTGGTCATACAAAAAATTCTAAGACATGCAAATCTAAATACTACTGCTATATATGCCAAAGCAACAAATGATACAGTAAAAGCTGCGTTATTGAATAATTAATTTTTCTAAAATTGATTATTTACATAGACTTCTTTTTGAAGTCTATGCTGTGAATCTTTCTAATAAAAGTTTAGGTTCTCCGCCAAGTATTTTGATGAAATTTGCAATTCTTGATTGTATCATTTCTATGGAATACATACCTCCTAAACCGCCTAAAGCATAAAATAATTCTTCGAAAATGTCTTCTTTGTTAAATTCAAGTTCTTCTATGTCAATAAGATCAGGAGTTCGACTACATTTTTGTAAATTTTGATATATTTTGACTAAAATCTTGATTTTTTGTAGATTATTTTCAGCCTCTAAATAAGAATTTAAGTGTATTATTAGGGTTTTTATGAGTTTTTCTCTATTTTCTTTATTTTCAAAAAACTCAAGAGGACTGTGATTTATAGTTAAAATAACCAAAAGAACATACTTGAAAAATTAATAATACAAAAAACATATACTTTTTAAAAAATAAAATTTTTCAAATATAGAAAATCGATAGAAGAAGAGAAGTTTAGTTAAAAGTTTGTTTGGTAAGCTAAAGGGTTGCAGCCCTTTAGCGTTGCACCCTTTTATAATTATACCAAACGAATTCTTTAACTTCTGAAACAATTTATGAAAGATTTTTGTATAAGTTTTAATATTTTATATGAAAATTTAGGCGTAAGCTATAAACAAGAAGCCTTTCGAGTTAGCTAAGAATACTTGGCTTTAGTTAAGAAGCTGCTACTTCTAAGCGTTAGCGAAAGTAGGAGTAATTCACAGTTTTCATTGTTTTAAAATTTTTCTCTTCGTTATTAATAGATAATTTCGATATATCATATCTATCCCAAAAGATAAGCTCTAAAGGTCGTTGTAAAAAATGATAAGTTAAGCTTATAAAAATAATCAAAGCTACAAGCACACCACAAGGTATATAAAATCTTTTAAGTTTGTAGAAGGATTTATTCATTGTTTATCCTTTACCCGCTTTTGCTTCACAATCGG